>CAWVWD010000844.1:0-1504 GCA_963933585.1 uncultured Saprospiraceae bacterium | reverse complement strand
GGAAATATAAAGAAGCTTTAGCTGATTTTGAGGAAGAAAAAAAAAGATTGAAAATGGGAATCAAATTAATGGACAATTCATAATTGACAATTGTCCATTATCGTTTCACATTAATTAAAAAACCGTTTCAATGCAATTATCGTATAAACGATTTCTACATCAAAACGGTCATTATTAATTGTTAACTTTCCATTGTCAATTAAAATATTAGACACCCAAATCTTTCAAAATAGCGTCTAATCTATTATCTAATTTAGCTTTTACGACATCGTAATCTGCTTTATCCGCCAATTCTGTATTGACACTACAATAGAACTTCACCTTAGGTTCCGTTCCTGAAGGACGGGCGGAAATAATACTGCCATCTTCCAAGAAAAACTGTAAAACGTTCGCAGAAGGTAAATCAATTTTCGTGATTTCGCTGGTTGCCATTTCCTTAGATTCCGAACTCAAATAATCTTTTACCATCGTTACTTTTGAACCACCTAAAGTCGCAGGCGTATTTCCTCGCAACGATTTCAACATAGCTTGAATTTCTTCTGCACCAGCTTTTCCTTCTTTTTTCAAAGAAACCAAACGCTCTAAATAGAAGCCATATTCTTCGTAAACATCCATTAAAGCTTCGTACAAACTACTTCCGTTATCTTTGTGATAAGCCACCATTTCCGCAATCATCGCACAAGCAATAACCGCATCTTTATCTCTCGCATGTTCGCCGACCAAGTAACCGTAACTTTCCTCGCCGCCAGCTAGGAAATATCTGTCACCTTCCAATTTCGTCATCATTTCACCGATGTATTTGAAACCAGTCAACACATTGAAACAATCCACATTTTTAGCTGCTGCGATTTTATCAATCAAATACGTCGTCACAATTGTTTTTACGATATATTCTTTATCTGTTAGTTTTCCTGCTTTTTCCCAAGCTGTCAAAACATATAAAATCATCATTGAAGCGACTTGATTTCCGTTCAATAATTCAAACTCACCCTTCGTATTTTTCACAGCGATTCCAACACGATCAGCATCCGGATCCGTTGCCATTAGTAAATCTGCATCTACGGCTTTGGCTTTCGCCAATCCCATTGATAGGGCTTCTTTTTCCTCTGGATTTGGATAAATAACCGTTGGAAAGTTTCCATCATAAGTCATTTGTTCTTCCACCAAAATCACATTCTCAAAACCAAAGCGCTTCAAAACTGGCGGAACAGAAACACCACCGGTTCCGTGAATTGGAGAAAAGACGATTTTCAAATCTTTCTGACGAGCAATCATTTCTGGATCAATCGACAATGCTTCCAAAGCGGCATAGAATTTTTCATCCATTTCCACTCCGATTGTTTCTACCAAATCTGTATTTCTCGAGAAATTGATTTTCGCATTTGAATCTACTTTTTGAACTTCGCTCATCACTGCTTTATCCGCTGGAGCGACTAATTGACAACCGTACCTGTCGTAAGCTTTATAACCGTTATATTCTTTCGGATTGTGTGAAGCTGTCAAC
>CAWVWD010000843.1:0-1510 GCA_963933585.1 uncultured Saprospiraceae bacterium | reverse complement strand
TAGAATTACTTAAAACCTCTAACTCAATCGCAGCTTTAGCCGCAGCAGGCGTCGTAACAGCAACCACAAGAATTGCCAATTTAGACGGCATTCAATATTTTTCAGGATTAGATACGCTGAAGCTTACTTCCAATAATCTACAAACTTTAGATTTAAGCGGAAACCCTGATTTATTGGTTTTAGAAATGAACTTCAATTTTATAAATGAATTGGACTTTAGTCATAATTTGAAATTGCAACGAGTCCGTTTTAAAGCAAGTGCTCAAGCTTCCAGTTCCTTAAAACTTCAAAGTATTGATGTTTCTCAAAATGCGGCATTACGTCATTTTTACTTGCCAAAACATCGCCTAACTTTAATCGAATTAAACAATCACTTGAGTTTTGATGAGTTAATCGACCTGACTGAAAATCCTGGACCTGATAATGACGATAATACTTCGGATATTGAAATTCCGACAAGTGTCTATGATAGAATTCAAGCAGCGGTTGGTTAACGACCACATTAGCGAGTATTGATAAATCTGAAAATACTGTTTTAATTGCACCACATCTCAAAACTGCCACCGATATTAATGGTGATAGTGAATTGATCTATTGGAGTAGTGCTGGTTGGAAAGTTGGTGATAATTCACAAAATACGACCACGACGAAATATAGTTCTTATGCGATAATAGACGAATTTATAAGCTTATTATCAGATAAAACTAAATTTCCGATTTTAGAAAAAATTATCGTTACAGGACATTCTTCTGGCGGACAGTTTGCACAAGCTTACGCTGCGGCAAATAGTAATAACGACGATATTTCAGGTATTAATGTTCATTATATTCCTGCGAATACACAATATTATTTCTATCCTTGTGAAGAACGTTATAATAACAGTACCAACCAATTTGAAATACCGCAAAACTGTGGTACTTACCATAATTGGCCTTACGGCACGAATAATTTAAACGGATATTTTGGGTCAACAACGCCGGAAATGATTAATAATCAATACATTACTCGAAATATTAATTATCTATTAGGAAGTAGTGATATCAATACTGGCGGAACATTTAATGAGACCGATTGCCAAGCAACTTTATTGGGTGCAACACGATTCAACCGAGGCGAAAATATGTTTTCTTTAATGGAAACCTATTTTGAAAATACACATACGCACCAAAAAGTAATCGTCAATGGTGTTGGACATTCCCCCGCAAATATGTATCAATCTACTCAAGCAAAACAATTATTTTCGGATATTTTAGATTAAACATTAAGACGAAAACAACAACTGTACAATACCTAAACCATGCAACAAAAATCAAAATTAATCGGCCTATTTTCAGGTCCAATTGCTTTCTTAGTAATTTTCAACTTTCTTGAATTAGATGGACTAAGCGATGCAGGTTTAGCAATTTTAGCATCGACCGTGTGGATCGCAATTTGGTGGGTAACCGAAGCCATCCCAATTGCGGCAACTTCCCTTTTACCCGTTATTTTATTTCCAATGACAGGCGGTTTG
>CAWVWD010000842.1:0-1517 GCA_963933585.1 uncultured Saprospiraceae bacterium | reverse complement strand
CCATATTGTTCACTTGCGTCATACCACCCGCCTGCTGCTATCGGCGGGCAGGTTGATATGGAGAAAGCGTGTAATCCTCAGGAGCGTGCGGGATATAAGCATTTTCATAATTGGCATAAAAAGTAGTGGTGATTTCGCCTTGTGCTTCTAAATATTGTATTTGTTGTGCCACCGTTTGGTCTAATCGTTTATTTAGATGCTCATATCGCTACGGAAGAAGTCGGGAAGTGAAGTATTACGGAAGTCGTTTCGGCGAGTGGAAAAATTTATCCGGAATTTGAAGTGAAAATCAGTTCGGATGTTTCGGGATAAATCGTGGAGTTAACAGTGAAAGAAGGTGATTCTGTCACGAAAGGTCAATTGTTATTACGTATTAATCTGGAAACTTACCAAGTATCTTTGGAGCGTTTGATTGCGAATGCAAGTTTATCGAAAGTTCAACTTACGAATTTTCGTTCGCAAGTTGCACAGCTTCGAGGGAATTTGGCATAAGTGAATGCTCAATTGCAAAATGCTAGAAACTCACATAATCAGAATATTCAATTGAAAAAAGATGGTGTGATTTCAACAGCAGATTTTGAAACAACGGAAACGCAATTAAGGACAGCAGAAGCGAATGTTTTATCTGCGGAGGCAAATATTGAATCTTCAAAAGAAAGTGTGAAAGCGGCTGAATTTAATGCGGCTTCTGCACAAGCTTCGGTAAAAGAGGCTCGTAAAAACTTGGCAAGAACGAGTATTTATGCTCCTGCAAATGGCATTGTTTCGTTATTGAATGTGGAAAAAGGCGAGCGTATAGTTGGAACTTTACAAATGATAGGAACGGAAATTTTGCGTATTGCGAATATGAATACGATGGAAGTTCAGGTAGATATAAGTAAAAATGATGTTTTGCGAGTGCATTTAGGCGACGATGCAGGTATTGAAGTCGATGCTTTTAGGTGAGGTTTTCAAAGGAAAAGTTACGGAAATTACGAATTCTGCTCAGTCCGTTATGAGTACGACTTCGACGAATCAAGTAACGAATTTTACGGTTATAGTTCGTATCGATTCAAGTTTTTATTGAGGAATTAAAAATAAAGTTCGTTTTCCTTTCCGTCATGGAATGTCAGCTTCAGTTGCTATTAAAACAGAAACAAAATCTAAAATCTTGACGTTACCAATTCAAACTGTGACGACTCGTGAGGATGAAGCAGACGAAGATAATGATGAAAAAACCGAAGTTGTTTTTATTCGTATGAAAGGTGACACCGTGAATATGGTGAAAGTTGAAACTGGAATCCAAGATGATAAATATATCGAAATCGGCTCTGGTTTGAAAGGAAAAGAGGAGGTTATTGTTGATTCTTATGATGCGATTACTCGAAAATTAGAGCAAGGTAAAAAGGTGATTAAAGTGGATAAAGATGAACTTTTTGGACGTAAGAAAGAGGATTAGTTTTAAATATTAATCCTTTCATCAACAAAGACGGGCTTTTTATGTTTTTATTAAATTCATTTAGTATCCAGAAACCAGT
>CAWVWD010000841.1:0-1520 GCA_963933585.1 uncultured Saprospiraceae bacterium | reverse complement strand
ATAATGTACGGACAATCAGTATGTTATTTTTGATTTTAGTTTTCGACTTTAATTTTAATTTATAATACGGTTTGATTGTTTAATTGCTTCTGTAACAAGGAGTATTTAAAGAATTAGACGCACACGTTAAAAATGGCAAAAAGAGATTATTACGAAATTTTGGGTGTAGCAAAGTCTGCTGATGCAAAAGAAATCAAAAAGGCTTATCGTAAAATTGCGATGCAATATCACCCAGACCGTAATCCCGATAATAAAGAAGCAGAGGAAAAATTCAAAGAAGCCGCAGAAGCTTACGAAGTCCTTCAAGATGAACAAAAACGAGCAAAATATGATCGTTACGGACATCAAGAAATGGGACAAGGTGGCGGCGGATTCCGAGGAGGAAGCGGCGGTATGTCAATGGATGATATCTTTAGTCAATTTGGGGATATTTTCGGAAATGGCGGAAGTCCTTTTGAATCATTTTTTGATGGTGGACGAAGAAGCAATCAGCGTCGTCAGACTGGACAGCGAGGTTCTAATATCCGGATAAAGGTAAAATTGACCTTAGAGGAAATCGAAAAAGGAGTCAATAAAAAAATTCGGGTTAAGAAATACACAAATTGTGGTACTTGTGATGGTTCTGGAGCGAAAAATTCTGGTTCAATGACAACCTGTAGTACCTGTCGTGGCTCTGGACATATTCGTAAAGTAAGTAATACATTTTTAGGACAAATGCAGACAACGGTTGTTTGTCCTACTTGTAACGGAACAGGAAAACAAATCACTGAAAAGTGTAGTGTTTGTAAAGGTGAAGGTCGTAACTATGATTCTGAAACGATAAGTATTGATATTCCTGCAGGTGTAAGTGAAGGTATGCAACTTTCGATGAGTGGCAAGGGTAATTCTGGAAAAAATGGTGGGCCTTCAGGTGACTTATTGATCAATATAGAAGAAATTCAACATGACGATTTGACTCGTGATGGACACAATTTGATTTATGATTTATACTTGAATTTTGCAGATGCATCACTTGGAACATCTATAGAGGTTCCTACACTTGGTGGAAAAGTAAGGATTAAAGTTCCAGAAGGTACACAAGGTGGAAAAATATTTAGATTAAAAGGGAAAGGTATTCCGGGTCTACAAAGTTACGAAAGAGGTGATCAATTGATTCATGTGAATATTTGGACACCGAAAGAACTAAATGCGAAAGAACGTGAGTTATTGGAAACAATGCGAACTATGCCAGGTTTTCAACCGAACCCTTCTAAATCAGATAAAGGTTTCTTTGAGAAAATGAAAGATTATTTCGGTTAAAAGTTTTCGATTTTTTAAATATATTTTATGCAAAAGGCACTTTTAAAGTGCCTTTTGTCATTTAATGCCTTATCATTTCGTAGTCAATTGTTTAAATTTAGAATTATCGTGATTTATCAAATTTACTTTCCAATACAGAATTTTACTTATCAATGTAAACCACTATCAATCAATTAATTACATATATTTAATAAAATGGAGGTACAAAAAAGGTACAAGTT
>CAWVWD010000840.1:0-1522 GCA_963933585.1 uncultured Saprospiraceae bacterium | reverse complement strand
TGTCAACTTTATAGGTTATAATGGTGACAAAGATCCATGGAACTTTAAAGAAGAAGCTGTTGAGAAAGTACCGTTCGAAGTGCCGAGTCGAGCGAAAATTATGGAAATAATTGATAAAAGTTGGGCGGCTTCGAATTCTAATTTTTTGAAGCAACGTTACGCTTACTTACAATTAGTGAACTACCGTTATACGAATCAAGGCGATAAAGGAATGGCGTTATTTAAAAAGCATTTTAATAAAAATAATGCGGATATAATTACGGCTTGGGCAATTTTTCATGCAGCATCTTGTACAAAAAATAAGGTAGAAGCGAACTACTTTTTGTCATTGGCTTTTGATAAATGTGATTCTAAAAAAGTGCGTTGTTATTATGGTCTGAATAGAGAAAATTTGGAAGAAACGATTGCAGCGACGGAAAATGCGAACGAAAAAGCGACAATTTATGCGATGCAAGGCATGAATTCACCGGGACGACAAATGGGCTTAATTCAAAAAGTTTATTCCTTAAGCCCGAGAAATCCAAATCTTCGAGTTTTAGTTTATCGAGAAATTAGTAAGATTGAAGATTGGTTATTGACTTCCAAAATTACGGGAATGTCGGCTTCTGTACAACCGAAAAATGATGATTCTTATGGCTATGATAAGCAGACGAAAACTGAAGATAAGGAGCCGAAATCATTTAGAAATGAAGTGGATCGTCCGTTGGATTATTTTAAGTTGAAGAATTATGAAAAGGATTTGGTATATACTCGGGAATTTCGGAGTTTATTAATAGAATTATTGAGGGATGAAACGGAAACTGCTCAACAAGATTTCTTGAAATTGGCAATAAGTCATTTGTATTTTATTGATGATGAACCAAAAGAAGCCTTGAAATATAATGAAATGGTTTCTAATAATAATGCTCAAACCAATATACAGCAGCAGATTAATAATATTCTGTTATTGCCATTGACGAATGATATTTCATCGGAAAGTACGAAAGCAGCGTTTGCGAAATCGTTTAGATATTTGCAAAATAATTTGGAAGATATTCACCGTCCGTTGCGAACTATTTCACAATTGAACCTTTATTTATCAAAATTATATTATGGAAAAGGCGACTTATTAACGGCTGCATTTCTACATCAAAAATCAAATTTTACCGCTAAGCAAGAATGGGAAGGTTCGGATTATTATCAAACAATTGCATTCTTTGATCGCTACGCTACGATTGAACAAATTGAGGAAGTGATTCAGTTTTTAGATAAAAAAAGTCCGACTACTTTTGATACTTATTTATTAGAAAATTACTCGCTTTCATTTGTCAAATATATTGAAAAAAATAAACAGGGAACCTATAATGCGTGGCGCTATAAGGGAAATCAAGATGCTCGAAGTTTCATGAAATTGGCTTTGATTGACTTACAAGGAACGATTGCGTTTCGCCAAGATGATTTGAAAAAAGCGTTGTCGCATTTCGAAAAATTACCTGGGAATTATTGGGAAAATAATTACCAATTCATCAAGTATTTGACTCAG
>CAWVWD010000839.1:0-1524 GCA_963933585.1 uncultured Saprospiraceae bacterium | reverse complement strand
CGAATTACGACGAAATCGTCATTCCGAATGAAGCCAATTATGGTTTACAATACAAAATTTTCTACGACGCAAAACGTACCGACAATTTCAATATTGCAACCATTAATTATAATCTAAAAACGAGTAAAGGCAAACCATTATCCGAAAAGGTAATCTTAATAAATATCAACACAAAAGAGGAATTCACATTCCAAACAGACGAAAACGGAAAAGGAATAGTTGAGTTACCAAACGATGCCACTTATTCCATCAATTACGAATCTGTGAAAAATTATGATATTTTGACTGTTCCGAAAGTTGATAATTTAACCTTTAATTTTAATGCGTCTTACGAAGGTTCTTCTCTCTCAGCGATTTATCCAAATCGTACAGAAGCTTTGCTTATTTTGACTTATTTGGACTTCGATTCCATCCCAGTTCCTAATGAAACAATCACTGTAAAAGGAATAGAAAGTGGTCAAACATTTACAGAAAAAACAGATAGAAATGGCGTTATCAAAGTTTTAGTTCCTGTCGGTGATACGTATCAAATGAGTGCGACTTATTTTGAAATTTTTTGGGAGAAAACGATTAAAAAGGAGGCTGTTCGTGCTTTAACGAAAGGTACTTTCTATTTTATTTCATCTAAAGAATACGAAAAAAGATTGGTAGAAAGACGACGACGAATCGCAGAAAGAGAGGAAGCCTGGCGAGAAATGCAGCGATTATATGAAGCATATATTCAGCGTTTTGATGATGCTTATTTGAATCGAACAGCAGTCGTTTATGATGATTTTGAGCGAATTATTTCTTACACTCCTTTTCAAGATACGATTATTCCCGTAGTTTTAAATCGGAATCCACAATGGACGAACAAGCTGCTCGTCGTAGATGTAACTTCAAGTATGACACCTTACGCAGAACAAGTAAAACTGTGGTATAGGCGACATAATCAGCTGCAAAACCAAACGCAATTTGTCTTATTTAATGATGGAAATGATAAACAAAATAGTCTGAAAACGATTGGAAATACAGGCGGAATTTACTATTGCCCTTTCTGCCCATATCCTACATTTATGGATACCCTTACGAGGGCAAGACAACGTGGAAATGGCGGTGATGCGGAAGAAAATGATATGGAAGCAATCATTGATGCAGTGAATAATAGTGCGAATTTTTCGGACGTAATTGTCGTGGTGGATAATTTAAGTCCAGTTCGAGATATTTCGCTTTTGAGTAATTTGAATCAACCAGTAAGAATTATTCTTTGTGGCGAAAGACCAATTAATGAGGAATATATCAATATTGCTTACCGAACTGGCGGCTCTATTCACACCATGAAAGAAGATATTGTTGATCTTAGTAGCAAATTAAATGGCGTTCGATTACAGATAGGACCAGACTTATATATTCTAACCAGAGGTCGTTTTGTCCGTCACATAGAAAAGTAGGGCAAATAGTCAAGGTTTTGAGATTGCTTTTAGCTTTAGTACATTCCAAATGTATAAATTTTCCCTTTTTCATTCCAAACGCCAAATTCATCCC
>CAWVWD010000838.1:0-1524 GCA_963933585.1 uncultured Saprospiraceae bacterium | reverse complement strand
AAACTCAATCATTTCGCCAAAAATCCGTGTGTTCCTATAAAATATAGCACACACGAATTTTACAGATTCTTCATTAATAATTAAGAAATAGAACGATACGAAATCTGCTAAACCTGCATTCCCAAAATTAAAAGTTTAAATCTAAAATGCAAAAAATAATCCATCATACTCAACTTGAATTATAAATATGAAAATACTACACACTTCTGACTGGCATTTAGGACAAAAGTTCTTAAACAATAGCCGACTTCAAGAAAATAAGCAAGCTTTAGATTGGTTGCTCGAAACGATTGAACGGGAAAAAGTTGATGTTTTAATCATCGCTGGTGATATTTTTGACACCATGAATCCACCGAATCATTCACGGAAATTATATTATAATTTCTTAACACAATTAGAAAAAACAGCTTGTCAGCATACGGTTATCATCGGTGGAAACCATGACTCTCCTTCCATGCTGAACGCTCCTCGTGAATTATTAAAAACTAAAAATATTCACGTTTTAGGAAACACAACGGATAGATTGGAAGACGAAATTATAGAATTATTGGACAAAAAAGGAAGCTTGAAGGCCGTGATTGCAGCTGTTCCTTTTTTGCGAGATTCGGATATTCGGAAATCTGTTGCCGGAGAGTTATTTGAAGATAGAGAAGAACGAATTCGTACTGGAATTAAAAATCATTATCACCAAATTGCGGATGCAATGGCACATTATGAGGCTTTTGGCGTTCCAATTTTGGCAACCGGTCATTTATCCGTTTTGAAAAAAGTAAAAGATGATGAAAAGATAAGTAGAATTTATATTGGGAGTTTGGAGAATATTAACCCGGATGATTTTCCTAAAATTTTCGATTATATCGCCCTCGGGCATATTCATAGAACACAGCCTATTGGCGAGTTTCCACATATTCGCTATTCGGGAACATTGATTCCATTAAATTTCACGGAACAAACCAAAAAGTCTGTTACACTTTTGGACTTTAAAGGTCGAAATTTTGAAAAGACAATCCTTCATGTCCCTATTTATCGTCGCTTAATTCGTGTTACAGGAACATATCAAGAAGTTACCGAAGCTTTGGCAGCAATCGAGACGGATGCTAATTTATTGACAGGTTGGATAGAAGTTGTCGTAAAAACAGACAAAGGAATCCCAAACTTGAATGATGAATTAAAGGCAATTGTGGCCGATAAAGATGTAGAAATTTTAAAATGTCGATTGGAAGCAACAATATTAAAAGAGACAGAAAAGATTGAACTGATGGACGACTTAAAAGAAATGAGTGAGTTGGAAGTTTTTGGAAAGAAATGCGAGGCAGAAGGTTATGATGAAGCGGAAACGGATACTTTGACGAATACTTTTAAGGAATTGGTAAATTGGATGGAGGAACGGGATATTGACTAAGTTTACCTTTTCCTAGCCCTCTTCTAAAAGAGAAAAGATAGTACTTGATTTCTTTACAGTTGAGCATTCATTTATCTAAATCAATAATAGTAATTTGTCCTTAAAGAGTTGTCAGGTTTTAA
>CAWVWD010000837.1:0-1558 GCA_963933585.1 uncultured Saprospiraceae bacterium | reverse complement strand
ATCGCCAAATATTATATTGATTACGAATTAATTTAGTGTGAAAACGAAATAATTTGGTGCGTTTGCCCTTGAAATAGACACTCCTAATACGGACGTTCTATAATACAATACGTCCGTGCATAATCTATATGTCTTTTGTGAAAATTGCAAAGACTTGTTTGAATTTACTTTTGATATTTTTTTTAGGTTCAATATTCAATTTCGTTTCATCGAAATCACGTCCTCGTTCCAATGTGCCATTCGTGAAATCACGAGAAGAAATCCCCCATTTCATCAAAAACGCCTTCTTCCCCTTATTATGTTTCACTTTTCCCGTTGATTTCGAACCAAAATGATATACTCGGCTTTCGCCAATGCCCTTAAAATATCGAACACCAGCCGACCATAATTTCCGAGACAAATCTGGATCAGAATACATTCCTGGCGAAAACTCTACACTCATTCCACCAACTAAATCCCACAAGTTTCGATGCAAAACATTTGGCGGCCAAGTCCCACCTTTCCAATCTTTTTTTGAAACGTTTTGATATTCTTTTAATAATTTTTCCTCCTCAAAGTTTTCAATCTCCGTTCCATAAGGTTGGATAATAACACAAGGATTATTTGTATCTGTCGGTTCTATCATTGTACCGGAAAGGAAAAAATAATGATGTCCAATTTTATCAATTTCATTTTTCAAAGGTAAATCCCAATTTGGACAAGCATACATATCGTCATTCATATAACAAACATAATCTGTTCGCATCAAGGACCTTGCAGCATTCAATCCAAAACAAATTCCCAAATTTTTATTGGAAAAAACGTAATCTAAATCAGATTGCATTTTCACCCATTCTAATGTTCCATCTTTTCCTTCATTAATAATTACAATAATCTGATGCTCGAAATGTGCATTTTTTCTAATACTTTTGATGCATAATTTCAAATACGGCAAATTATTCCAAGTCGGAATAAGAATAGAAAAAATAGGATTTAATATATTTGATTGTTGAACTTTCTGTATTTGAAACATTGTTATCGCTTTACTCATTGTTCGATTGTTCGATTGTCCGATTGTCAATCGTTAGACGATGAAACAATGAGCGAAGCGATAACAATGAAACAATGGAAATATTATTTTTAATTTTACAAAATTACTTAAAAAGGTAGGAGTTTTGGATTTCATGCTCATTTTTTTGGATAGCAACCAAATACCGATACCAAATACTAAATACGAATTCACAAATGAAAATAGCTTTAATCCATTATAGAATTACGCTTCGAGGCGGATTGGAAACTCGATTGGTGAATTATACCAACTATTTATTACAAGAAGGACATGAAGTCACGATAATTTGTGCAAAAAATAAAGGCGAGGTTACCTTTCCAAAATCCGTCAAAATCGTCCGATTACCATTGGGAATTACGCCAAAAGTTTTTCGAATGATGGCTTTTAACTATCGAATCAAACGATATTTAACCAAACATCACTTTGATTTTTCCTTATCATTAGGACGAACGTACCATCAAGATGCTGTTCTCGCACCGAGTAACCATCAAGGCTATTTGAACGCCATGA
>CAWVWD010000836.1:0-1559 GCA_963933585.1 uncultured Saprospiraceae bacterium | reverse complement strand
AAATGGTTTAGGTTCACTTGTTCCAGCATTAACTAACTTCGTTTTGACGAATTCCGTGACCAGCGGAATCATGAAAAAAATCCTAAATGTCGCACCAAAACGAACGTTACCAACTTTACATAAAACGACTTTAAGGCGTTGGTTTAATAAAAATCAACCAAAACCAAACGGGAAAATAATTTCCTCCGTTTACATTTTCTGTGATGAATTTACCAATTTTAACGATACTGAAATCGGAATAACCGCCGTGAAATTATTAACGAAGTTGGGTTATGAAGTCAAAATGATTAAACATGCAGAAAGTGGACGAGCAGCGATGTCCAAAGGTTTATTGCACGAAGCTCAAAAAATGGCAAAGAGAAACGTAGCGATTTTTAAAGATATTGTCACCGCTGAAACGCCATTATTAGGAATCGAACCGTCTGCGATTTTGAGTTTCCGGGACGAATATCCTCGCTTAGTCGATAAGGAATATCAAGAGTCAGCGAAAGAATTAGGTAAAAACGCCTTACTTTTTGATGAGTTTCTAATGACCGAAATACAAAAAGGAAACATCAAACCCGAACAATTCACCAAAGTAAAACAACACCTTAAACTACACGGACATTGCCATCAAAAAGCCTTGTCGTCCTTAGATACCTCGGCTTTCCTTTTAGGGTTGCCCGAAAATTATACGGTGGAAATCATTCCTTCTGGTTGCTGTGGAATGGCTGGTTCGTTTGGTTATGAAGCGGAACATTATGAAGTGAGTATGAAGGTCGGCGAAGATGTGCTTTTTCCTGCGGTTCGAGCTGCAGCGGACGATACGATTATTGTGGCAAGCGGAACGAGTTGTCGGCATCAGATTAAAGATGGAACGGGGAAGGAAGGGAAGCATTTGGTGGAGGTTTTGTGGGAAGGATTGAAATAAATTTTTGATTTAAAACATTTTCTAAATATGAAGATAAAAAATCTTATTGCAGTTATAACATGCTTAATTATAATTCTAACTTCTTGTAAAGAAGAACGTGATGAATATCTTTATCAACAGCATGCTATTCATCATTTTAACGCTCACTTTTCATTGTATGTCATACCTGATGCGTTAGATACGATTATTCTAAAGGAATTAGATTCAATTGAAATTGAAAGAACGTTGAAGCAAATTTTCTTAATGACTGAAAATATTTCTTATGATATTTATGGTTATTCTTTTACATTGGAAGACAGTCATTTAGAAGATAATTATATTGAATTTGAACAAAATAAAAATCTATATGAAATAATTCGTACTAATAATCAACAAGAGTATAGTGACTCGTTTTCTAAATTATATCGCCAATATAGAGATGGTAAAGCAAAAGAGATTAATTCATCAGATAAAGTTTATTATTCTTCCATCAAATATAAATATTATAATGGGGCTATAATTGATTTTATAATCTACTACAAAGGTCAAGAAAATATAGATTTTGAAAAGAAATCTGATGACGATACGGCTCGATTCTTAGATAACGAAATTTCAAATAGAATTTATTATCTTGATTGGTCTAAGATTTATGATGAAAGAAGAAAGCTAA
>CAWVWD010000835.1:0-1561 GCA_963933585.1 uncultured Saprospiraceae bacterium | reverse complement strand
GCGTAATTGAGCATTAAAAAAATAACCAAAATAAATAACTTGACTTACTACTTAGTCTACTTCGAGAAAAATCCGAAAGTAGGCCAAGTGCTGTATGATGGTTTTACATGAAGTTTTGGAATTATAAAATCTAAAATCGTAATAAAGTTTAGGTAAAAATTATTTCAAATACTTTTAATTATTAATTATCAAAAAACATAAATGTCAAAATCCCAATCTAAAGTATTTGGTACTGATAAGATTTCAAAATTATTGATAAAGCAAGCCGTTCCTGCTGGAATTGGAATGTTGATTATGTCCATATATGGAATTGTAGATACGATTTTTGTCGGTCATTATGTCGGTGTGTTAGGTATTGCAGCGATAACCGTTGTGATGCCGATTAGTTTCTTAATTTCTTCCATTGGAATGGCAATCGGTATTGGCGGTGCGTCCATTATTGCCCGTGCTTTTGGTGGAGAAGATAAGGAAAAAGCGTTCGATACGTTTGGAAACATGATTAGTTTGACCGTGATTTTAGGGTTGATTATCGTAAGTTTGGGTTTAGTTTTTCAAGAGCCGATTTTGCAAACTTTTGGAGCGAAAGGCGATATTTTAGAACCTGCAAAAGTCTATTTCAAAATTACTTTAATTGGCGTTCCCGCTTTAGCTTGGGCAATGATGGCGAATAATGCAATTCGGGCAGAAGGTCAAGCAACGATGGCGATGACGACAATGTTGATTCCTGCGATTTTGAATATGATTCTCGATCCGATTTTTATCGTTTGGTTTGATATGGGATTAGCAGGAGCAGCTTGGGCAACCGCAATTTCGTACTTCTCAGGCGCAGCGTTTACGGCTTGGTTTTTATTCTTTTCTGGTCGTTCTGAATTGAAAATAGTCTTAGAAAATCTTCGAGTAAAAATCGGGATTGTCAAAGAGATTTTTTCTATTGGAATTGTGACGATTGCACGACAAGGCACGGTAAGTATTTTGATGATTCTTTTGAATCAATCTCTTTTTAACTATGGTGATGAATCTTCTCTTGCCGTTTTCGGGATTATTAATCGGATGATGATGTTCGCTTTATTTCCGGTTATCGGAATCATGCAAGGTTATCAACCGATTGCTGGATATAATTATGGAGCTGGAAATAATGAACGTGTTCGAGCGGTTATTAATTTATCAATCAAAGCAAGTACGATTATCGCCACAGTGATTTTTATCTGTATTATTGTTTTTTCGACAGCAATCACAAGCGTCTTTACAACGGATGAAAACCTACTGGCACATACGCCTCGTGCATTGATGATTGTCTTTGGAGCAACGCCTTTGATTTCTGTTCAATTGATTGGTTCTGCTTACTTTCAAGCCATCGGAAAGTCGGTTCCGGCACTGATTCTAACCTTAACAAAACAAGGTTTTTTCCTTATTCCATTAATAATAATTTTACCACCGTTCTTGGGTTTAGATGGGATTTGGTGGTCGTTTCCGATAGCCGATGTACTTTCGGCAATTGTGACATATTGGTATTTGAGGAGAGAAATGAAGCGGACACTTTATTAGATACTTGACTTGATGA
>CAWVWD010000834.1:0-1562 GCA_963933585.1 uncultured Saprospiraceae bacterium | reverse complement strand
TAAAAACTGATGATATCATGACAGCAATTGATGGAGATATAGCAATTGCAATGAATATGAAGGCAGAAGGTGATGAACCTGTGATGACGATGACGATGAAAATTAACGATAAGAAAAAGCTGGAAATGATTCTTAATAAAGCGAAAAAATTAGGCTTGTTTACGAAAATTTCAGACGGACGTTATATGGTTAATTACAATGGTTTTGGAATTCCAATAGGTGAAATTTTGATTCAAAGAGATATTTTGATTTTCTCAAATGATACGATGATATTGAATAAATTAGAGAATGGAAAACTGAGTAAATCTGAAAGAATCAGTAGTTCGACTTACAAAAATATGAATGGTGTTCTGGGAATGTTCATGGACTATGAAGGTTTTACAAAAAGAATGGGTGATATGCCGGGAATGTCGTCAATCTCAATGAATGGCAGTGTTTCTAGGATGGAAAATTCTATCGGTTGGGAGAAATCAACCTCTAAAATTAAGATGAAAAATAAATCTCAAAATTCATTGCAATCATTGATTGAAGGTATTAATGATGCTTATTTAGAGAATGAAGATATGCGTGACAGAATGCGCAAAGAAACGGAAGTAGAATCTGTAGAGATTGAAATGTAAACATTGTCACAAACTGTGTCGGTTTTTAAAACTGACACAGTTTATAAGTAACTAAAGATGTTTGAATTAGATAATGTAAAACCTGCTCCAATTCCGCCAAATTTGATGGCGAGTTCTAATATTTGGGCAACGAATTTGAAATTAGAAAAGGGTAGGAGATACTTAGTAACGGCTCCGTCTGGAAAAGGAAAATCTACTTTTTTACACGCTTTGTATGGTTTACGGAGAGATTATGAAGGTTTTGTTTCTTTTGAAAATCAGAATGTCAACGATTTTAGTCTGAATGACTGGTCGGATATTCGACAAGAGAAAGTATCGATTGTTTTTCAAGATTTACGCTTGTTTTTGAATTTGTCTGGTTGGGATAATTTATTGTTAAAATCAGAATTAACGACTGCAAAATCAAAATCGGATATTGAAAAAATGGCCAAGCATTTGGGTATAGAAACGATTTTAAACCAAACTTGTGGTACTATGTCTTATGGTCAGCGACAGCGAGTTGCGATCATTCGAGCTTTATGTCAGCCGTTTGATTATCTACTTTTGGATGAACCGTTTAGTCATTTGGACGAGGCGAATATTCAAGCTGCTTGTGGATTGATTCGAGAAGTCTGTGTGGCACAAAATTCTGGTTATATCTTGGTGAGTTTGGGCAATGATTATTTTTTGGAATATGATGAAATTTTGATACTTTAATAGGATGGACTCACCGATGCCGCCGAAATACGTTGATATTTTCAAATTGCTTTTAAGCAAATTTTACAAACAAAAAGTCCGAAGTTCAGAAATGAACTTCGGACTTTTTATTTGTAAAAGAATATGAAAGAAATCGGTGTATTTCGGCGAAGACAAACCATCGATTAATTCTAATTCACCGTAATTGCTACAACCAATTTTCCATCATTATCACGACCAATGTGTTTGAACCATATTGAGCCATCA
>CAWVWD010000833.1:0-1574 GCA_963933585.1 uncultured Saprospiraceae bacterium | reverse complement strand
TTTCCTAATAACAGCGATGGACGAAAAATATGAACAGACCAATATTCTAAATTTTGAATCGCATCTTCAATTTTTCCTTTGACTTGACTATAAAAAATCATCGAATCTTTATCTGCTCCCATTGAAGAGACCAAAAGAAACTGATTCGCTCTATTTTTTGCTGCTATTTTTGCCAATTCTAAGACGTAAGTATAATCCACCTTTGAAAAAGCTTCCTTGCTGCCTGCTTTTTTTCGTGTCGTTCCCAAACAACAAAAAACATCATCACCAACTATCCAGTCAGCATAAGTTTCTATATCATTGAAATCAACTAAATACTCTTTGATTTTCGGATGATTAATTTCCATCTTGCGACGATTAAAAACCTTGATAGTCGAATACAATGGAGATTCTAGTAATTCCTTTAAGCAATAGTTTCCAACTAAGCCGGTTGCTCCAAATAATAAAGCTGTTTTTTCTGCCTTTTGAATTTTCATGACTGCAAAGATATTATTTTAGGGCTGGAAATTAAATAAACGTTCTATTTCTAGGTAGATTATTTTTTTCTTGGTTTCCGTTTTGGAAGTGAGCATTTGTCGGGATGAATAACCAATTATAAAATGAGCGATAAGGACGAAAGAAGCATCGAAAATGATACATTTATTTTGTTTCTATCCCTTCCTTTAGGTTTTAGTATTTCAATGATAAATTTTAAAAGAAAGTGACTTTTATTTCTACACGTACGTAAATATATACTCACATTTAACCCTTTCAGTATTTATAAAAGAACGTTGAAAGCGTTCAACATAAATAACTACAGATTGTAGCTGTAGAAACGAAAACATCAAACTTCTTTATTATTTCACAGTTCTCCAGACGATACTCTCTCCTACTTCGTTGTCAAATTGTAAATAATAAATATCAATTTACAAGTCAGAAAAAGTCAAATGAGTAAATTTATATTCGTATATTAATAGAAGGGACGAAGTCTTAATAGATACGATAGACTATGGTTTGAAACAAATATACTTCGCTCACTTAAACGAGCGACTCCACCAAACCATAGCAGAATAAATCCAATACTTAGAAGAAACCCAACAAGAAGGATAGGCGTTCAATCCCAGTATTTTGATAAAAAAAAGCTTGTCCCACCAAAAATGATGAAACAAGCCTCTAATTTATATTTTTTTGATTGATAATTAAATGCGTTCTAAATATTTAGAATAACTATCAAGTGACCAATCTACAAGTGCAAAACTGCTTTCTTTCCTAATAGTTGCTCCGTTGTTTCTTCACGATCGGGATCAGGAACACAACAATCAACGGGACAAACCGCCGCACATTGAGGTTCTTCATGAAAACCTTCACATTCCGTACATTTATCTGGAACGATGAAATAATAGTCTTCCTCGACCGGTTGATTCATTTTAGCAGCATCCACCACTGTTCCGTCAATTAAAGTAATATTACCTTCAACGGTTGTTCCATCTGCGAAACTCCATTCTACGCCACCTTCATAAATTGCATTATTCGGGCATTCAGGCTCACAAGCTCCACAATTGATACATTCATCTGTTATAATAATCGCCATGATT
>CAWVWD010000832.1:0-1581 GCA_963933585.1 uncultured Saprospiraceae bacterium | reverse complement strand
TAGAATTGCGAATGATGAAGAAGAATTAATGTATTATGAGCTGCCATAAACCTTCTACGAATTTAATCGTTTTTGAGTGTCGCTCTTTCGTGATTGGAATACCAACTTTTACCAATCTTTTGTTTTATGATAATCCCGAAAAAGCCGACGTAAGTCAGCATCGTCGGTATTTCAATCACGGCAAAGTGATAAGACCAGATTACCTTAAATCTTCTATGGATGAGAAAAAAGCACTCTTTTAGGCTATCAACCTTTAATTTCAGCGTCTTTTATTAATAATTCTTCCTGTTTTATGCTCCTTTTATATATTCCAAAATCTCTTCTAATGCTGCTTCACTTTGCGGAATATTCGGATTAGAAATAATAAATGTATGGAACATATCTTCATATTCTGTATAAATTAATTTCACTTTATCACTTTCTGCTTTTGCCTTTAAAGCCCTGACTTGCGTCAATAAAACTTCCGCTGTTCCAACCTGAATTAACATTGGCGGTAAGCCACTTAAATCTGCATAAACCGGTGCGACCAAAGGATTTTTCTCATACATTCCTTGCAAATATTTATCTGCACAATCCATCAAAAATGGAAGTCCTACAATATCATATTCATCATTACTAATAATTGAATTATCTTTTGCTTTCGGATCAACCCAAGGACAAATCAAGACGGCAGAACTTGGCATTTCCTCTTTGGCAACCTTTAATTTTAATAAAGTTCCAGTACAAAGTGCTGCCCCAGCAGAATCCCCCATTAATATGATTTGTTCCGGTTTGTAATCTCCAATTTTAAGGATAGATTTATAAACAGATAAAGCGTCATCATGAGCGGCAGGAAAAGGATTTTCTGGTGCTAAACGATAATTCACACTTAACACAACTGTTCCTGAACCTTTTACGATTCGATTAATGAAAGGACGATGTGTATCGCTTGATCCGTAAACATAACCACCACCATGAAAGTAAATAATGACCTTATTCGTATTTAGTTTTAATGGTCGAAACCATTCCACACTTACATTATTCAAAGTCGATTTTTCACTAAAAACCGTCTTATCATTTTTTAAGACTCGGGAACTTAAATCTTCCATATTTCGAAACCATTCCATTCCCCAACCTAAACTATGGTCAACTGTTTTTCGCATTGTTTTTCGGAAAAGTTCGGTAGTTAACCACCAAGTTGGCCGTTTTGCACCACGCAAAACTCGCTTGATAATACTATCAACTACGGCATATAATAATTCAAAAGTATAGATTATAAAACGCATTTTTATTTGTTTGATGTCTGCATATTCACATAGCAGACGGGTATTTATGTCTTATTGTATTGATTTGTTGTTATTAAGAAACGACAATATATTAACATAATAAGACAGAAAAAAATCTCAAAAAAATTATCATGTGATGACAAATCACTCAAACTGTCAAATAAACTTAATCGATTAGATAACCATTCCTAAACTCTCGGAAAATTAGTGATTAGCGTAATCATTGAAAAATTTCTAATCCTTTGATGATTAAATCATATCGTACCTTAGTAGTAAGTCAAGTTAATCATGTCGGTATTTTTTGACAAAATATTGC
>CAWVWD010000831.1:0-1584 GCA_963933585.1 uncultured Saprospiraceae bacterium | reverse complement strand
GTTTATAAAAATAAAAAAATATGAAGTCAATTAAAGTAGGTTTATTATTATTGTTAGGTTTTGTACCAATAATGATGTTTGCTCAAGTAGCGGAAAAATCGGAATCAACTGTGGCAGATTCAGCAGTTGGTGTGGCAATCCTTGACGATGAAGCAAAGGAGGGAACAAGCACAAAACAAAATTCATTGCTTTGGGAAATCTCTGGAAATGGTTTAGAAGAGCCGTCTTATCTTTTTGGGACGATACATATTATTGGTAAAGAAGATTATTTTTGGACGGATTTGATGGAAGAAAAATTTCAGCAAACTGAAAAGTTGGTTTTGGAAATCGATATGGGGAAAAACCAAATGATGATGATGCTTTCATTGATAAGCAAAATGAGAATGAAAGACGGAAAAACCCTGCATGACTTGCTTACAAAGAAAGAATATAAGGAAGTTGAGGATTATTTTATGGATAACATGGGCATGTCTTTAGCTACTTTCGACCGTTTTAAACCAATTTTTACGAGCATGATAATTGCTCAAGGAGAAGCTGGCGAAGCTGGAAGTATGGAAGATTCTAAGTCTTATGAAATGGAATTAGTGGAGAAAGCGAAGCAGCGTAAAATGAAAATTGATGGTTTGGAAACGGTTGCTTATCAGATTTCGATGTTCGATAGTATTCCTTACGAAACGCAAGCTGAAATGCTGATAGAAGCGATTAATGCAGAAGTAGATTCAGGGGAGACGACTTTTGATGATATGGTGGAATTATATAAAAACCAAGATTTGGAAGGTTTGTATGCGATGATTACGGAAGAAGATAGCGAAATAGAAGGTTATGAGGATTTGCTTTTGGTTACTCGTAATAAGAATTGGATTCCGCTAATTGCTGAAATGACGGCTAAAAATCCAACGTTTATTGCTGTCGGTGCAGGACATTTACCGGGAAAAAGTGGTGTAATTAATTTGTTAATCGCAGCAGGTTATACTTTAACACCTTTGCGTTAGTTTTTGTATATTATTGTGCCGTGTTGTTGCTAAATCTGAGTTCTTTAAAGCTCAATTTAGTGCTATTTCAAGTCTTAGACTTCAAGAACAACACGACATAATAAGATTAATCAACCGGTTTTATTTCATATAATTTTGTCTTCCATTTTCTACCAATTCTGAAAGTTCTATATTGTAATAAATTTTTTAATCCATTATAACTGATTGAAACTGCTGTCAATCCAACTATTACAGCATAAGTAAAAAAGAGCAAACCTTCCAATGTACTTGAGTTGCCGAAAAAATTAATGTTATTATTACTAGAAAGAATAATTGCGAAAATAAGAAATACCGCGGCCGTTAATAATAAATAAAGTCCAGTCGAAGCAGTGATAAAAGATATGAAACTTTCGAAAGTATATTTTTTACGAATTGTAGAAATATTTTCTATTTTGATTTTATCAATCGTATCATTTTGAGGTTTATGCACCCACATTTCTCCGTCCTTGAATCGGATTATTTTTCCATGTCCTCGTTGTCGATTATCTTTTGTGTAATAATGGACATAGTCATTCTCTCGGAACATCCGAGCTTCCATTGTTGTCATACCTAA
>CAWVWD010000830.1:0-1592 GCA_963933585.1 uncultured Saprospiraceae bacterium | reverse complement strand
AAATGGGCCTATTTACCAATCGCTTTAGAACCAGATAAGTTAGGACAAATTTTATCTGGAAGTGTTATTATAGATTGGAAAAATACGACTGGTTTTGGTTCAGAAGAAAAACCTGCAATGGTAGCGATGTACACTTATCACGACATGGAAGGTGAGAAATTGGAAAAGCATGATTTTGAAACACAAGGATTGGCTTACAGTACGGATAAAGGCAGAACTTGGACGAAATATGAAGGAAATCCGGTGCTCCCAAATACTGAAAGTATCCATAATTTTCAGGATCCGAAAGTATTTTGGCACGAAGTGACTGGAAAATGGGTGATGGTTTTGGCAGCGAATGATAAGGTTAAAATCTATAATTCTGATGATTTAAAATCATGGAATTTTGCATCTGATTTTGGAGTAGAAGAAGGAAGTCAAGCTCGTTCATGGGAATGTCCGGATTTATTTGAATTGAAAGCGGCTGATGGAAAGTCGAAGTGGGTAATGTTGGTTTCTACCGGAAATAAAACAGAAATTACGGCTCCAAATGGCGGAACAGGTACGCAATATTTCGTTGGTGATTTTGATGGAAAAACGTTCACAAATTCAAGTTCGAAAGAAACAACGCTTTGGTTAGATAATGGAACGGATAATCATGCTGGTGTTACTTGGTCGGATGTTCCGGAGAAAGATGGTCGAAGATTATTTATCGGTTGGATGTCGAATTGGGATTATGCACAGGAAGTACCAACGGAAAAATGGAGAGGTGCGATGACGATTGCACGAACATTGGAATTAGAAAATAGGGGAGGAGCGTATCGATTGATAACGAAACCGGTGAAGGAATTGCAAATATTGAGAGGAAAGTATGTGACCCTGGACGGTGGTGTCTTGGGAATATCTCAATCTGTAGATTTAGAATTTTCGCCATCTCAATCAGAAGTGATTTTGGAGTTTAATCCTGAAAGGGCAACGCATCCCTTTGGCGTGCGAATTAGTAATTCAAAAAGTGAATCGGTTATAATTGCTTTTGATAAGAAAATGAATGGTTTTACAGTGGATAGAACTGGTGCAGGAAAAGGAGATTTTTATCCACAATTCAGAGGTTTCCATACGTCGATTCGTGATTATGAGGCAAAAACAGTGAAATTTCATTTGATTATTGATAAATCATCGGTTGAGTTATTCGCAGATGATGGAAGGATTGTAATGACGGAAATTTTCTTCCCGAATGAAGATTTTAACGAATTATCATTATTCATAGAAAATGGAACGGTTGATTTAATTGGTGGGAAAATCCATGAATTGAAGTCTATTTGGAAGTAAATCATAGTAGGAGTCGGACGCTTTTAAAGCCTACTTCTGTCGGTAGATAGGCGTCCCATTCCTTTGTGTAAAACATTAAAAAATATGGTTTGACGAATTATAGGTTTTAAGGAAGAGAATCGCTTGATGTCAAAATTGTGAGTGATGGACGTTCGGACTTAAAAGTTCAAGCGTTTATTAATGAGGTTTAAACATAGAAATCTAAACGCAATGATGAAAAAATTAACCGCAAATTTCGTAGAGCCTTTAAATGTCGAATAAAATCTTCGTATTTTTTGCAGTTA
>CAWVWD010000829.1:0-1602 GCA_963933585.1 uncultured Saprospiraceae bacterium | reverse complement strand
ATAAAAAGAGATACTACTATCACTAAATAAGTATACTTCATAATATTTTTCTCCTGCAACACTATACCAGCTTGTATTATAGATGGACTCATACTTTTCGAAGGTTGAACAACCTATCGTTATTAGTATGGAAATTAGTAATAGAGATAATGCTTTCATATTTATTAGTTCAATTTGAAGATTTCAGTATTTGTAAACACGAGATTGCGGCATGCACCGCAATGACGGGCTTCTTTTGGGTTTTAAATCCGTTCGTCAATACTTATCAATTTCCAATCGTCGTCTGAAACAATTTAAATATCCGCTTATACTCATCCGTCCAACTACTCGGCTCTTTAAAACCATGAGGTTCTACCGGAAAAACTGCCATTTCCCAATCTTCTTTCCCCAATTCAATCAACCGTTGCGACAAGCGAACGACATCTTGAAACTGCACATTGTTATCAATCATTCCGTGCAAAATCAACAAGTTTCCTTCCAAACCTTCCGCAAAATAAATCGGTGAAGACTGGCGATAAGCCATCGAATCCGTCGCAGGAACATTCAAAATATTATTCGTGTAAGGATGATTATAATGTGCCCAATCCGTTACCGAACGTATCGCAGCACCACTTTTGAAAGTTTCAGGTTCGTTAAACATTGCCATTAAAGTAATAAACCCGCCATACGAACCGCCATAAATTCCAACCCGTGCCGAATCAATTCCGTGTTCCGCAACCAAGTATTTTGCGCCATCTGTATGATCACTCAAATCCTTTCCACCCATATGTCGATAAATCGCTGTCCGCCAATCTCGACCATAACCTTCACTTGCTCGATAATCAATATCCAAAACCGTGTAACCATTGTCCGTCAGAATATTGTGAAACATATATTCTCGGTAATAAGTTGACCACCATTCATGTACATTTTGCAAATATCCGGCTCCGTGAACGAAGACAACTGCTGCTCCGTTTGGATTTTTAGGCTTGTAAATTCTCGCAGGAACTTTCGCTCCATCTTCTGCGGTGAATTTTATAATTTCAGGCTTTCGCCAATCGTATTTTTGAAAATTATCGGTTGTTGAATTTGTGATTTGTGTCACCGTTTCACCAGCTTCATTTTTCATTAAAAGCAATTCCCACGGCTGATTTGAAGTTGAATGACGAATCGCTAACCAATTTTCATCGGGTGAAATCGAAATTTCATTACCGCCTTTTTGGCTGGTAATTTTTTTCATTTTGCCACCGTTTGCGGATAATTTATAAAAATGGTGTTCGTGAGGTGTTTCCTTATTAGACGTAATCCAAAACGATTTTTTGTCTTTCGACAATTTCGCTTCCAAAATCTCAAACTTGCCTTCCGTTAATTGTTTCGGAATTTTTGTTTTGATATTCATACCATACAAATGCGAAAAACCAGTTTCTTCCGATTGATAGAAAAATTCATTATTCGTTATCCAACCCATATTTCCAGGGTAATAATCCCAGCCACCGATTCCTGGTCCACCAATCCAAGCATCATCGTGTTGTCTATTTAATTGCGTCATTTTTCCAGTCGCCAAATCTAAATTCACCAACCAACGGTCTTTATTATCCATCGCTCGAATATCCAATAAAGCGT
>CAWVWD010000828.1:0-1604 GCA_963933585.1 uncultured Saprospiraceae bacterium | reverse complement strand
AGATTCGCCGATTACGCCGATTTTTAAAAGTACAAATTAAAAAACAAGCTTTTTTAAATTGAGTGCTGTTGCCCGCAGGAGATTCCGACCTTCGTCGGAATGACGGAAAGAGCGAAATGAATTTAGCGTCAATCGGCGTTTTCAGCGTAATCGGCGAATCTATCACGCCTTCACCTCAAAAGAAATCCACATAATTTTTGCAATCCTACAAATTCCGATTATTTTTAGGTTTCTTATTTAGAGTAGATACTAAAAAATGCAAAATAAACTATTAGAAGTTATTGATTTACAGACGTATTTCTCCACAGAAGAGGGAATAACGAAAGCGGTGGACAAGGTGAGTTTTACGATTCATCGTGGAGAAACGGTTGGAATAGTTGGCGAATCCGGTTCGGGGAAATCGGTGACTTCGCTTTCTATTATGCGGTTAATTGCTTCGCCTCCAGGAAATATTGTCGGTGGGCAGATTTTATATTATCCGAGTGATGGTAGCAAACCTATAGATTTATTGCAAATTTCTGAAAATCAGATGCGACAGTATCGTGGAAATGAGATTGCGATGATTTTTCAAGAGCCGATGACTTCACTGAATCCTGTTTTTACGTGTGGAAATCAAGTCATAGAAGCGATTTTATTGCATCAAAAAACGACTAAAGCCGAAGCGAAACGCTTGACTTTGGAGCTTTTTGAAAAGGTACAATTACCTGATCCCGAACGAATTTACAAGGCTTATCCGCACCAACTTTCGGGTGGACAAAAGCAGCGTGTGATGATTGCGATGGCAATGTCTTGTAATCCTAATATTCTAATTGCAGATGAGCCAACGACGGCTCTGGATGTCACGGTTCAGAAGCGAATTTTGGAATTAATGACCGATTTGCGTCAAGAGATTGATGCTTCGATTATATTTATTACGCATGATTTAGGCGTCATTGCAGAGGTCGCTGATAGAGTGATTGTGATGTATAAAGGGAAGATTGTGGAACAAGGCACAATTAAAGATATCTTTGTGAATCCGCAACATCCTTATACGAAGAGTTTGTTGGCTTGTCGTCCGCCATTGGATTACCGAATGTCGAAATTACCGGTAGTTTCGGACTTTATGAACGTGGCTAAAAAGGATGATGGCTCAATTAAAATTACCGAAAAAACGGTTTCTTTAGATGAAATTATAGAATCGGTAAAAGTAAAACCAGAGACGACGAAGGAACGATTAAAAGTATTGAAAGCTCAAACACCGATTTTGGAAGTTAAAAATCTAAAAACGTGGTTTTCTGCAGAGAAAAACTTTTTTGGAAAAACAACAAAATACATCAAAGCGGTAGACGATGTAAGTTTTGTGGTTTATCCAGGCGAAACATTGGGTTTAGTGGGTGAATCGGGTTGTGGAAAGACGACGCTTGGACGAACAATTTTACGATTGACGGAAGCGAAGGAAGGCGAAGTTTTCTTTGAAGGAAGGGATATTCTTAAATTGACCCGAAAAGAATTAAAAGCTTTACGTAAAGATGTCCAAATCATTTTTCAAGATCCTTATTCGTCTTTAAATCCTCGAATGACGATTGGTAATGCCATTATCGAACCGATGCAGGTACATCGTATTT
>CAWVWD010000827.1:0-1607 GCA_963933585.1 uncultured Saprospiraceae bacterium | reverse complement strand
CGTAAATTTCGTAAATTCTTTTCATTGGTTCTGCCAATAAAAAACGTAATTCGTAAAACGATTTATCAAAATATTTGTAAGAATCTGCGGGAGCAATTGCATTTTGACTTGTCAAAATAAAATAATTTATAAGAATTGGATTTTGGATACATTTGCCCTTTCATTTTATTGATGTTAGCTTTTTATTAATATTTGTAATTTAATACGTATCATTTTCCAATAATAACGATTGGAATCACAAATTCTAATTATATGAATGTCCACACAAAATCTATTCTCTTTCCAAAAAAAATCACCTAAATTGCACATCACAAAATCCACTTTCATTTTTCTGATATAACGAGCCTTAAAAAATGAGTACAATCACCATAAATTTACCGACACTTGTCCGAACGATAGAAATTGAAGATAAACCCCAATATTACTTACGTCCATTATTTTTTTCAAATCCGGTGGCAACGGATAGACGTTTTGAAAAATCCGTTACAAAGTTCCAAAAAGAGATTCGGCATTACTTTCGTGGATTCAATTTAACACCACAAAATTCGGCGCAATTACTTTGGTTCTTATTCAACCCTAAAGTTACACACAAACGATTTCGTTTTGCGTATCGACTTGGTTTACAAAATATTAATGGTGAATTTAGTGCCTTTTATTTCGAGTTACAAGATAAACTTTTTGTGACTTTACCCCTGTTCGATAACTTCATGTTTATCGCTGAAAGAGATGCAAAAGGTAAGTATAATATTGACAAAACGGTCTATTCGGTTATTAATAAACTGTTACGAGAAATTAAGCAGGAAAATGGAAATAAAAATATTGAAATCGAACCGTATTTGGCAACGAAGGGTGAATTTCTGACCACAATTACCATTAATCTATCCATCGAAGAGGGTAAATTTCCATTTGAGCAGGAGCAAAATGACTGGTTTCTCAGCCGGTTAGACGGTAGCGTAGAGTTTCACGGAGCGACAGAATTGGAAAAAGTTGGTGTGAATTTAAACGAGTTTTTTCCATCTGAATTAAAACGAGCGTTTTTCCGAGATGATTTGATTCATCGTTTGCAAGAAATTATTTACCAGAAAGAAAATACACCGATTGTCATTATTGGGAAAGAAGGTGTGGGAAAACATTCCTTGATTCATGAAGTCGTATATCGTTATCGAAATGATTTTGCGGAGGATAATATTCGATATGAAACTTTAGAACAGTTTTGGTTAATTAACCCGAATCGAATTATTGCTGGAATGAGTATCGTCGGGATGTGGCAAAAACGTTTTGAAACAATTTTGATGCATGTCAAGAATCGTCGAAAACAAATTGATAATTTCAAATACGATTTCAAAACCGATAAAATTATAATTGATAATCCGATTGCATTATTGCGAATCGGAAAATCGTCTCAAAACGATATGACTTTGAGCGATGTATTAAAGCCTTATTTGGAAAAGAGAAAAGTCCAAGTTGTGCTCATTGCAACGCCCGAAGAATGGAAAATTGTTCAAGAAAAAGATAGGCGCTTTGCAGATTTGTTTCAGACCATTCGGCTAGAAGAGCCGTCAGCAGCTTTGGCTTCTAAAATGGTTTTGAAACAGCGAAAACAGTTG
>CAWVWD010000826.1:0-1609 GCA_963933585.1 uncultured Saprospiraceae bacterium | reverse complement strand
GTTTTAAAAACCGACACGGTTTAACTGTCAAGGATTTCTGAACGAATGCAGTAGGCACAAACAGTCGATACCTTTAAGTTTGTCTTTTTCCGTTATTTTTTTCTCAAAAAATACTTCAATAGAGCGACTATTCAACTATTTTTTGAGAAAATTTAACAAAAAATACTTCCTAAAAAGTGACGATTATTCCTACCTACTTAACCTAAAATATTACGGGTTGAATTAGGATATTTTTTTTATAAAAATTTTAAGTATGCAGCTTTATTTGGATAGTTATGGTGCGTCTTTGAGGGTAAAGAATAATATGTTTTGGGTCAAACCTGCTCAAAGTGAGGGTAAGTTATTTCCGATTCGGGAAGTGAATGCGATTTTTTTAACAAAAGGGGTTCATGCTTCTACGGATGCACTTCTGTTGGCTATTGAGCATGCGATTCCTGTTTTATTGATTAATGGAATTGGTCATCCGATAGGACAGGTTTGGGGCGGTCAGTATGGATCTATTGCTACGATACGGAAGCGACAGGCTTTACTTTCGACGCATCCGCAGGGATTATTATGGATTCGAGATTTGTTGGTACAGAAATTAGAAAATCAGCAAGGAGTGATACAGCGTTGGGTAGATCATAATTCGTCTTTTGATACGGAGAAATTTGATGCAGGAATTCGGGTGATTTTTAATATGACTCAAAAGTTTCGTCAGGTGACATTGGCGGAAGCCGAAAATATGGCACAAATGCAAGCATCGTTTAGAGGTTGGGAAGGTACGGCTTCTCGGCATTATTTCTCTTCGCTTTCGGCTATGCTACCGGCTGCTTATCAATTCTCGAAACGTAGTAAGCGTCCTGCGTATGATAATTTTAATGCGTTGCTGAATTACCTTTATGGTGTTATGTATGCTCAGGTGCATTTATCTTTGATTAAAGCGGGACTTGATCCTTATATGGGTATTTTGCACGCTGACCAATATAATCGTCCAACGTTTGTTTATGATGTGATTGAGATTTATAGACATTGGATGGAGACGGTGGCTTTGCAGCTTTGTGTGGAGAATAAACTTCCTGATAATGCTTTTACGATTCCTGATTCTAAAATTGGGGTGTGGCTTAATCGTCCTGCAAAGTCTATTGTCGTAAATAGTTGTTTTGATTTTCTGAATAAAAAAGTAACTTATAAGGGTTTGGTTCGTAAACGGATTACGCATATTGATTTGGATGCTCAACGTTGGGCAAAGGATTTTCAAAAAATGACTTTCTAATTCTTTGTGCTTCATTTTATTGTTTCTCTGTAATAATACTCGTATTTTTATTAGAAAAGAATAATTAATGATATCTTTTTAATGATCTGTATAAACGATAACGGTTTTTTTTGTAAAAAATGGACGCATACAGGTTTTGCAGATTTTTTACCTCATTTATTAAAAATCAGCCTATGGAAATCCAGTTTATCGGTAAAATCCATAAAATCTGCGTTCTCCGAGTTATTTAACAGACCATAAATCTCAAATAAATCTTAAATAAAGAAAAAATGAAGAAATTCTTATTTACCCTATTCATTGGTATCTTGTGTGTAAGCGGTCAAGCGCAGGCGGATATGATTATTAATACGATGC
>CAWVWD010000825.1:0-1615 GCA_963933585.1 uncultured Saprospiraceae bacterium | reverse complement strand
GAATATAAAAACGAGCTAACGACGAAAGTCATTAGCTCATTTTTTTTGTCATAATACAGGCGGGAAGGTTGGTATTACCAACTACTTCTCAAAAAAGAAATCATATCCCCAAAACACTTTACTGAAAAGTAAATGCTGCACTAAAAAGACATCTTCATTTCCATTGACAAAAGCAAAATAACGTTGAATTTGTGGTCGTCTTGAAGTTTCCTCATCAACTTGTTCCGTTTCTTCAATCACAGGAACAAACTTCACCATTTTAGCATTATT
This sequence comes from uncultured Saprospiraceae bacterium, assembly GCA_963933585.1. Classification (GTDB taxonomy): domain Bacteria; phylum Bacteroidota; class Bacteroidia; order Chitinophagales; family Saprospiraceae; genus CAWVWD01. The sequence goes on along the minus strand of CAWVWD010000825.1, from coordinate 1,345 downwards.
ATCCTTATCTATTATCGTGATCGTACAGAATGGGATTCTATCTGATACACCTTCCAAATTAGGATTCTCGCTTTCAATTGCTTCCGCAATCAATCGTTCATAATTATACAAATACGCCAATGATTTCTGATGAAAGATAGGTTTACCAATAATAGCAGTGGTCGGATAAAGTGGTTTTATCTCAAATTTTCCCTCTTTAACTTGCGTCAATTTAAACGCATTACTCTGCTGTTTTGGATAGTCAACTTCAACCGATTTAATCTCTGAACTTCTATAGCCAAATACTGTCTTGTCTCGCCAATCTCTTTCTGCAATAAGATATCTATCCGTTAAGAAACCTTCCCAAAACTGTAAGTGTGTAACATAAGGGCGGTTAGAACCTTCCATTGACATGAATGTTCCTTGCATATCATTTGACGCTCCACCAACATAATATGTTTTGATTTTTTTTCCACTTTTATCGTATAATTCTACCTTTTTACCGTTGATTTTCAAGTCGGTTACCGCCATTGGTACAGCGGCTTCTTGAACCATATATCGAACTTGGACTTTTTTTATCGTTTTTAATAACAATTTGATAGCCGCCGGACGAGCTTTATAAGTTTCACCTTCAGAATTTATGTATTCCCAATATCCATCTTTACGAATTAATGTTGCCGTTTTACGTTGTTGGTCTGCAATGAAAATTTTATGAATCGTATTAGGATTCTCCACTGCAAAATTTCCATCGTCTCCATCTAATGTGGAGTCAGATTTATCAGTAATAACGAAGTAAGCAATCGTTCCAAGTACAATTAAAATTGCTAAATATAAATACGTGTTCTTCATATTTTATTTTTGTAATGATAATCAGATGGAAGGGATTTTTGAAGTGCCTTTCATCTTCGGGATAAATATTAAAAATGCAATATTAATAACAAATATAGGTTTAACCTTAAAAAAGAGGTAAGACTTCGTAAAGCCGACTAACTTTACCTTAAATCAACCGTTTCATTTGATGAAACTCGTATTTTTGTGGCTTAATATTAGCGCTTACTAAAATGGTTAAGTCACCTAATCACCAGTTTTTTATTACGCACTTTTTTATTTGCAATAAAATAATATGAAAAAATACATTTTAATTTTAATAATTATAAGTAATTTAATCTCTACAGAAAGCTTTGGTCAATGTGAAGGTTATTCTAATTACCCAGAAGGCGAAACTGCTGCCAAATCAATTTTTGAAGCTTATCAAGAACGAATGGAAGTCGAGGACTTTGAAGTAGCTTATGGTCTTTGGCAAAAGGTTTACAAATATGCTCCAGCAGGAAATGTCGCTCATTATTTAGATGGCGTAAAAATTTAT
>CAWVWD010000824.1:0-1615 GCA_963933585.1 uncultured Saprospiraceae bacterium | reverse complement strand
TTCATCAAGTCAAAACATTGGTTCGATTTAGTATTGATAAAGGAGTGATTAAGGATATGGAAGTCATTGAACTTGGAAAAAGAGGAAGTATTGTATGACTTTTTATACCGTTTTGACGGAATTGCCGTGCGTAAAATGGTGATTTGTGCTGATTTTATTTTTATTTTTCTTGAAAAATAAAATCAGCGAATTAATCCCGTATAAATAAAAAGGATAGTGATTCAACCGATTGGCAATTGTTTATCGCAGGATGAAAATGGTTTTATTATTAATGATTTGTCATTGGACATGATTGATCATAAATGGCGAACTGTTTTGAGAATTATAAAAAATAATTTTGTGAAAAATTTGGATAAAAATCTATATAGTATTTATGTGCGAGGTTCTGTGGCGAGAGGTTTGGCGATTGAGGGTATTTCGGATTTGGATATGTTTTCATTAGTGAAACCAAGTTTTTCGAAGGAAAAATTTCGTTGGCAAGGTGCTGATTTTCAAAGTGATATTGTAAAAAACATCAAATAAAAATATGATTTTGTATCAGATGTAGAAATGATATTCGCAACTTATGAGAAATGTTTTTCAGATTCGAATTTGGCGATAATTGTGAATACGCAATCAATTCTATTATTTGGCAAAAGCATCGTTGAAACCTTGAAAAGATATAAAGCGGATGAATCAATGATATTGAATTATCATTGATTAGAAACAGATATTTTGGATTTTATTAAAATAAATGACGTCGATTTTACGCTTGAAAAGTGTTCAGAAATAATGAAGGTTATTTTGCGAAGGTTTTGAATTGGTCATGAAGCGAGTCGGAAAGTTTTCGCCAGATTTGTATATCTGTTATCGAGATTTCTCGAAGTTCTATCCGAATAAGAAAAAGGAGATGAGACAGGTTTTCGACTGGTGCTTAAATCCTATTTTAGATAAAAAAGTTAGATAACTTTGTGGTTGGTTTTGGGGCATTTTTATTAAAAATTTAACGGCAGAGAACGCTGATAATTACGTATTAAAAAAAATTACCTTGTCGAATGAATTCGACGCTACTCTACTTTTAATAATTAAATACTTACAAATATGAAATTTAGAAATTGGTTACTAGCATTTGTATTTATAATCGTTTTTGCGGGAAATACTACCGCACAGAATGCAGATTCCTTGGCTCAATTGTATCAAAATTATATGGAACTTTGGGAGACGAATCAAGTAATGACGAATAAGGTTGATAAACTGAATCAGTCGGTTGAGGATGTTGGGAAAAGATTGGGGAAAGTTTCTGAATTAGATGGAAAGGTATCAAACTTGAATAGTACCTTGAATAATAATTTGGAGAAGGTAAATCGCTTGACAGAGAATGATATTTTCACCAAAAAATCTCGTTTAGAAACTCAAAAAGAGAAGATTGTGAATACGGCGACTTTTATCGGTTATTCAATCAATAGTTTTGATGCAATAGATGCGGCGTTCGCTCAGTCAGATTATATGACAGATATTAGTTCTTTAAATAATCCAAATAATGAAGAGTTGGGCTTCTCATTAAGTGATGAAATTACAGAATTATTGGATAAACAAATCATTAAGGGAAATCGTAAATTCAATGGAAAAAATGCAA
>CAWVWD010000823.1:0-1632 GCA_963933585.1 uncultured Saprospiraceae bacterium | reverse complement strand
TGAAGCAATTGCTTTGGTAATCGGTGATGCAGATAATAGTGCAGATTTAGGTTTGTACGGTGCCTCAAAAGTATTGAAAGTCGGTGGCGTCAATCATTTTGATAGCCAAGTTTATACAGCAATTATTACAGAAGTTGCAGAAAAAATTGGAGCAAGCACGATTATCGTGAATCATAGTTCAACTGGAAAATCATTAATTGGTCGTTTGTCTATCCGCTTTAAAGCCGGTTCGGTTTCTGCTGCGAATGCGTTGCCAACCGTTGACGATGGCTTCAAAGTAACGAAAAATGTATTTTCGGGAAAAGCTGGAGCAACTTATGAGATCAAAACACCTCGTCGTGTAATTTCATTGTCGGGTAATTCATTGCCACCAGAAGTTATCGGTTCAGCCGTTACGCCAGAAGCGGTTAGCGTGAATATTCCACAAAGTCGTATCAAATTTATCAAGCAAGATACCATCAAGGGAACAGTGCCTTTACCAGAAGCCGAATTAGTCGTTTCGGCTGGTCGTGGAATGAAAGGTCCTGAGAATTGGGGAATTATCGAGGAAATGGCAGATATTTTGGGCGCGACAACCGCTTGTTCTCGTCCAGTTGCAGATATTGACTGGCGCCCTCATCATGAGCACGTTGGACAAACTGGTGTGGCGATTAAACCAAATTTATATATTGCTATCGGAATTTCGGGTGCAATTCAGCATTTAGCTGGTGTGAATCAATCAAAAGTTATCGTTGTCATTAACAAAGATCCAGAAGCTCCGTTCTTCAAAGCGGCTGATTATGGAGTAGTTGGCGATTTGTTTGAGGTGGTTCCAAGATTGAATGAAGCGTTGAGGAAGTTTAAAGCGAGTTAATTTTAATTAGGAATTAGAAATATAAAAAAGCCCGACAAATTTTAGATTTGTTGGGCTTTTTAGGTTTAATAAAAATTCTTTATCTTGTTATTTTTAACCAATTTAATAAAATTCGATGAGCTTATTCCATACACTTTTTACCAATCAGCCAAGTGCAAGATTTAGTGTTTTAGAAACCAACGTTGATGTAATTTCCATTTACAAAAAAGATGTCCGAATCTTTCTTGATAAAAATGAATTATTTTTTAAAAATGACGGAAGTAGAATCAAGGTCATTCCTAAATCAAGTATTCAAAAAATTGAAATCCTAAAAGGCAATTCAACTGAAATTCTTAAAGAGCGAAGTGTTTTTGTAGGAACGTTTATTGGGTTTGTTATCGGTTTTGTTATTAATTCTCTATGGGACGATTATGAAACGTTTGTGTTCCCAATCTTAATTGCAACTTTTACACTACTAGGTGCAATCATCGGTTTAAAACCTCGCAAAGAAATTATCGGAATTCAGCAAATGCTCAAGATTACTTGGCAAGAAAATCAAAAGGATTATTTTGTTCTTTTGAGTTTTACTTTTGAGGAGTATAAAGATGTTAAAAATAGCCTTTCTGATTTTTTTGATGTGGACGATGAATATTATCGGTTACCGTAATTCTTTTTATAATGAAGATTTCAATAGGATTTCAAACCATTAATGAGCGGCAAGATTTTAGTGAACTCAAACGGTGTCGGTTCTCCGAACCTTAAAAAGACTTTTAACTCCAATAATCTACAAACGGTGTCGG
>CAWVWD010000822.1:0-1658 GCA_963933585.1 uncultured Saprospiraceae bacterium | reverse complement strand
GCTAAGGAGGTTTTTGTGATTTGACAATTGATATAATCAACGCCTCTCTGAAACAGTAAATCTGTTACATTTTGAGCGAAACCATTTGAAACACTAAATAATAGCAATATGACAAATCCAAGTCTAATCATCTTCCAAAATTATCAATTATCTTTTAACTATTCAAGGTTTACTAAACTTTTAAAATCTTAGTAAACCTTGAAGTCACTTCGCAATAAAATTAGTTCTTTGAAAATTCCGTAATAGAACAACAAATCGGAATGAGCTTATGCCTTCTTAATGTTGATATCCTTATATGTGAGCGACACCTCAACATCATTTAAACATCCTTTAAGGACAACTGAATTCGCTTTCGTTGAACATCCACACTCATTACTCGCGCTTCCACCATTTGGTTTAATTTCAAAACTTCATTCGGATTTTTAATAAAACGATTCGCCATTTGAGAAACATGAATTAAACCATTTTCTTTAATTCCAATATCTGTGAATGCACCAAAATTCGTAACGTTCGTAATAATTCCATTCACAATCATGCCTTCGTGCAAATCTGAAATAGAGTTAATTCCTGGCGTAAATGAAAATGATTTTGCTTCTCCACGAGGATCTAATCCCGGTTTATCCAATTCTTTGATAATATCTTTTAACGTTGGCATTCCAACCGTCTTCGTTACATATTTTTGTAAATCCATCTTTTGACGAAGAAAAGGATTCACAATTAAATCCTTAACCGTACAGCGTAAATCTTTCGCCATTTGCTCTACAATGTGATAAGACTCTGGATGAACGCCAGTATTATCCAACGGATTTTTGGCATCTCGGATTCGTAAGAAACCTGCTGCTTGCTCAAAAGCTTTGTCGCCCAAGCGAGATACTTTTTTCAAAGCTTTACGAGTCGTAAACGCCCCATTCTCTGCTCGATATTCCACAATGTTTTGAGCCAATTTCTCACCCAAACCAGAAACATAAGTCAATAGATGTTTACTCGACGTATTCAAATTCACACCAACCGAATTCACACAAGATTCTACTGTTGCATCCAAATTCGATTTCAAGGCTGTCTGATTTACGTCGTGTTGATATTGTCCAACACCGATAGATTTTGGGTCAATCTTTACTAATTCCGCCAATGGATCCATCAAGCGACGACCAATCGAAACTGCGCCACGAACCGTCACATCATGATCAGGAAACTCTTCTCGAGCTACATCCGAAGCCGAATAAATCGAAGCACCAGCTTCATTGACAATAAAAACATCAACTGGTTTATCAAAATCAATCGCTCGAATAAAGGTTTCCGTTTCTCGTCCTGCCGTTCCATTTCCAATCGCAAATGCTTCAATATTATACAACTTTACCAAATACTGAATTTTCGCACTTGCCTCTCTAACTTGCACTTGCGGCTGATGTGGATAAATTGCGGTATTCTGCAAAAGCGTTCCATTTTCATTCAAACAAACGACTTTACAACCGGTTCTAAATCCTGGATCAATCGCCAAAACTCGTTTTTCTCCCAAAGGCGAAGTCAATAATAACTGACGCAAATTCTCCACAAAAACCTTAATCGCTTCTTCATCTGCCAAGTCTTTCGCTAAGTTCCGAAATTCTGTTTCGATAGAAGCTGAAAGTAATCGTGTATAAGCATCTTGAACGGCTAAC
>CAWVWD010000821.1:0-1658 GCA_963933585.1 uncultured Saprospiraceae bacterium | reverse complement strand
GATTTACAAAGATTTTTAAAAGAAAGCAATCGACAAGCTTTAGCCAGTTGGCTTTTTGAAGGTTTGGCGGGTTTTAAACCATAAATTGATGCTGGTTTCTGATTGTTAGTTTTTTAAATTAAAGAAGCCTATAATTAGAAGTCAATAATTAAAAATGAGTAACAGATGACAATATTGAGAAATCCTACTCCTCAGCAAATAACCGTTTATACTTCCGGATATACAGCCTTGGCAGTTTTTTGTATGATGTTTATTTTTGCATTAATAGTTGGTGGTTGGTACACCTGGCTCATGGTTATGTTGGCGACGATTGTATCGTATATCACGGCTTATTATGTGTTTGGATATTACTTACGTAAATATATCTACCGAAAAGTAAAGGTGATTTATAAATCGATTCATAGTTTGAAAATGCTAAAAAGTCAAAAGCAACAAATGAAAGATTTTGATTTCGATAGCCATATTATTGATGAAGTAGAAAAGCAGGTGATAGAATGGGCCGCTCAAAAACAAGATGAAGCGGCGTATTTCGCACCAATGGATGATTATCGCCGAAATTTATTAGGCAATATTTCGCATGAATTAAAGACTCCAATTTTTAATATTCAAGGTTATTTATATACATTGATGGACGGTGCAATTAATGATTCACAAGTCAATGAGAAATATATTCAGCGTGCTGCTAAAAATTTGGAGCGATTACATCACATTGTAGAAGATTTGGACGTAATTTCTCAAATAGAAGGTCAGCAAATGGATATGGAATTTCAGCGATTTGATGTTCATAAGTTGGCGATGGAAGTATTAGCAGATTTAGAATTGAAGGCGACGAAAAAAAATATTGATTTGAGGATCAAAGAAGGATGTGAAAGACCTTATCATGTAGATGCTGATAGAGAACGAATTCGTCAAGTATTGGATAATTTAGTGAATAATGCAATCAAATATGGTAATGGTAAAGGTTATGTTCAAATCGGATTTTATGATATGGATGCGAACTTATTAATCGAAATTTCAGATAATGGAATTGGAATTACAAATGACCATTTGCCTCGTTTATTTGAGCGCTTTTATCGTGTTGATAAGGCTCGTTCTCGTGAAGAAGGTGGAACTGGTTTGGGTTTATCGATTGTAAAACACATCGTAGAAGCTCATAATCAGACAATTAATGTTCGAAGCACCAGAGATGTTGGTTCTACTTTTGGATTTACTTTGGAGAAAGCAGAACTTTAAATATTAAATATTAGAAAGCCTTGTGAAATTTATTTCACAAGGCTTTTGTAATTATTTTAAATTAGAACGTCACTAATAATTATTAATCTCTTCCACTTCTATCAATTATAGTTGCACTTGCTTGTTGCGTACTCCACATCACGACATCTTCGATGTTTACATGGGCAGGACGAGAAGCCACATAATAAATCGTATCAGCCACATCCGAAGCCATTAATGGTTGGAAATCGTCATAAATTTTAGAACGTTCTTCGTCGCCATCAAAGCGAACCAAAGCGAACTCCGTTTCAACGTGTCCAGGATGAATTCCCGTTACACGAATATTATGTTGATGCAAGTCCAAACGCATACCTTTCGTCAAAACGTCAACGGCAGCTTTTGTCGCACAATATACATTACCATTCAAATAAGTTTCTTTAGCAACT
>CAWVWD010000820.1:0-1662 GCA_963933585.1 uncultured Saprospiraceae bacterium | reverse complement strand
TATTTTAAGGCTTCTAATAATTCCTGCTGAGCAGCGACTAATTCTGGTGAATAAATTTCAGCTACTTTTTGTCCTTTATTTACTCGCTCGCCTTTGAAAGTCACATAGAGTTTTTCAATGCGACCGGGCAAGTGTGTAACTTGACTTGCAGCTGTCCGCTCGTCCGCTTGTATTTTTCCCGAAAGGCTAAATTCGTTGGATGATTTACCCGTCTGCCCTAAAATTGTTGTCTGAATATTAGACAATTTCACAGCTGCTTCCGTCATTTCTAGTACGGTTACATCACTCGACGCATTTCCATCTAATGGTATCAAATCCATCCCACAAATCGGACAATCACCGGGTTCATTTTTACGAATTTGTGGATGCATCGAACAGGTATAAATTGTTTCATCATTCGATTCTTCGAACGCTTCACCATGACCATGATTATCTTCCTTCACGCTCGAACTAAATAAGATATATCCTAAACCTAAGCCACTAACTAAGGCAATTAAAACAAATATTGTGGTTTTTATATTTTTATTTTTCATTGTTTTTATTTTAAATATTACTCACCCAAGCCAAATTTTCTTGCTATTTATTAAAAGCCTGTATATGCAAAATAGAGGACACTTTTTAAGATAATATCTTTTGGATTTCTTATTACATTTGGTAAAAAATGACAAAGAAATACATTCAAAAGTGCCCTTTATTTAGGGTAGTTTATTGACAACGTCTTACTTTCCTTCCGGTCGATCATACTGACAACAGCCATGTAAACCATTATAAGTTTCATCTTCCGATTTTACGGTATCGGTATCATATCCAACCGCTGCAATCTTTTTATGAATGTCATTCAATTCGATTTTCTTAGGGTTGAAAGTTACTGTTATCATTTTTTGTGTGCCATCCCAAGTAGCAGATTTGATACCTTTTACACCTTTCAAAGCACCTTCAATCGTGCGTTTACACATTCCACAGTTCCCATAAACCTTAAATGTTACCGTCTTTTTTTTAGCAATTGTCAGCGTTATTTCTACTTCATTATTTGCTTGAATTTCAGTTGTTGAACCCAACGCAAATAGTAGGCATAAGCCCAAAACCATACTTAACTGTTTCATATTCAATGAATTTTTAAAATTAAAAAAATTATTCTATTATAAATTGTTCTACCATAATCTTCGCTTGATGACTTTTTACAATCGCTTTCAATATCATCAAATCATAATCAATCAAGCTTTTTTCCAATCGCAATAACTCCTCAAACTTTCGGCCATCTACGCTATAAGCTGCTTCTAAAAAATCAATAGCGGCTTTAGTCGTTCGTATTTGTTGTCGATATAAATTTAGGCGTAATTGTGCTGTTTCGTAATCCACATAAGCCTTTTCGATGACGGCCATAAATTGGTCCGTTATATGCTCTTTTTGTAATTCTAAAGCCTCGATTTTCAATAATTCCTCTTGTGCTTTCGCCTTATATTGACTTTTATAAAGTGGGATTTTAACCATGCCTCGTAGTTGAATAATATCCCGTCCGTTGCCTTGTACCTCGGCATCACTTCGACCAATAACCGTGATATAATCTAAGCCAACCCCAAAAGTCGGTTGTCCTTTCAAAGCATTGACTTCAATCGTTTTTTTAGACACTTCCTGCTGTAATCCATACATTTTCACCATGGG
>CAWVWD010000819.1:0-1664 GCA_963933585.1 uncultured Saprospiraceae bacterium | reverse complement strand
CCACAAACCTTATCACGAGGAAAAACTGCTTTATCAATCACTGTACTTTTTACGCCCAACTTTGCTAATTGCAATGCTGCCGTACTTCCTCCTGGTCCTGCACCAATGATTATTACTTTTCTTTTCATATTGTGACATTCTACGTAATCATGTTTACTACATAAAATCTATTTTTTCTTCCGAATCAAACCCTCTTGAACGACAGAAGCGACTAAAATACCATCTTGATTAAAGATATTTCCCCGACAAAAGCCACGAGCATTCGAGGTACTCGGACTATCAACAGCGTACAATAGCCAATCGTCCACTCGGAAGTCACGGAAAAACCACATCGCATGGTCAATACTTGCCATTTGCAGATTTTTCGTACCATAAGAAATACCATGAGGTTTCAGAGCCGTCGTTAATAAATTATAATCTGAAGCATACGCCAAAACGCTTTGATGCAATGCTAAATCGTCTGGCATTTCTCCATTTGCTTTGAACCAAATATTACTAAAAGGTGCTTCTTTTTGAGGATTAAAAAAGTTTGGAATAACGGTTGGTTTAAAAATAATTGGTCGATCTCTTCCCAAAACTTTTTTTAATTTTTCAGGCATCATTGTTTCTGCTTTCGCAAACAATTCTCTATCGCTGTATAAATCCTCGGGTTTTGCAACATTTGGCATTTCAATTTGATGATCGAAACCTTCCTGTTTTTTCTGGAAAGAAGCCATGAAGGAAAAAATTGTTTTTCCGTGTTGAATGGCAGCAACTCTACGAGTGGTGAAACTTCCACCATCTCGAACTCTATCCACATTAAAAACTATTGGAGAATTTATATCGCCCGGCAAAATAAAATAACCATGTAACGAATGTGCAATTCTATCTTCGGAAACGGTCGCACTCGCTGCCTGTAATGCTTGTGCTAGTACTTGACCTCCAAAGACACTTTTGCTCCCAACATCTTTACTTGTACCTCTATATAAATTCTCTTCTAAACGCTCTAGTTTCAAGTGTTCCAATAATTCGGAAACGTCTTTCATTTCAATCTTATTTAATTTATCAAACTTATGATTACTATATCGAACTTGCTTAATTACAAAGGTAAGTCGTAAGAATTATTATTCTGTATTATTAACAAAAAAAGGAGCTGTTCAAATCTTTTGAACAGCTCCTTTTTTATATAAATACTTAACTAATTTTATTTCGTTTTTATCTTCACAACCCCTGCAAATTTTGAAGTAGAACCGGGATTGATTCGTCCTTCGACAGTGTAAATATATAATCCATTTTTTACTTTTGAATTTTTGTCATCCTTTCCATTCCAATTATTTGTCATTTTACCTTCAAAGATTTTATCGCCTTCGATATTATAAATACATAATTTTAAGACAGCAATATCTCCATTGATTTTAAATGAAGTTTCATTTGGATTGAACGTCATAGGAATTAAAACTTTCACATTACCTTCTTCATAAGTATCCCCTTCTACAATACTAAATTCTGAAAAAAGTCGACTTATATCTTTAGCGGTTGAACCGTCCTGGAAAGGTGTCGTTGTGAAATCAGAAGTGCGGGAATTTTCCGTGGTTTCAAATTTTTGTGCAAAAATTGTTACCGTAAATATTAAGAATAACGTAGTGAATAATAGTTTCATCTTATAAGGTTTTTTGTAAAGCGAT
>CAWVWD010000818.1:0-1671 GCA_963933585.1 uncultured Saprospiraceae bacterium | reverse complement strand
AACTTTGGTTCTCAAATAACATAACCAATGAAAATCAGTATTAAAAGAGTCCTTACAATCACTTCGTCCGTTGTTGCAATACTAGTAATTGCTTATTTTTTAGGCCCAAAGCCAGATTTTCCAAGTTTTGATGGAAAAATTGCTTGGCAAAAAATGCCTTTACGCGAATTAGATTCGAAATTAGAGCAGGAGAATGCAGGTTTAACGAACCTTCGTGACCAATGTGAAAGTTCGGTCATTTGGCACAATGATTCTATTCATCAAACCGATTATGCGGTTGTTTTTCTGCATGGTTTTTCCGCTTGTCCGTTTGAAGGAAATCCAATCGTTCAGGATTTCGCAAAAGAGTTTGGATGCAATTTATATCTACATCGCTTACCAGAACATGGCTTGAATGATACCGAGTCTTTCGTAAATTTAACACCAAAAGAGTGGATTGAGTCCGCAAAAAAAGCCATTAATATTGGTGCAAGTTTGGGCAAAAAAGTGATTATAATGTCCTCTTCCACAGGCGGAACATTAAGTAATTATTTGACAGCTGAAAATGAAGCTAAAAATATTATTGCCGCTCAGTTCCTTTATTCTCCTAATTTTAAAATTGCGAACCCTGCCTCTTTTTTACTCAATAATCCTTGGGGATTACAGATTTTGCAACAAGTGGAAGGCGGAAATTATCATTATATAAAAGGAATGTCCGACGAGTCCGCCCCACATTGGACGACAACTTATCGCATCGAAGGCTTGGTCGCATTGCAAGACTTAATAGAAGAAACGATGACAGAATCAACTTTTGAGAAAATCAAATCGCCTGTTTTTATCGGTTATTATTATAAAAATGAAGCAGAAAAAGATAAGGTCGTTTCCATTGATGCGATGAAAGATTTTTATGAAAAAATCAAAACACCTGAAAATCAAAAAGCAATCATTTCCTTTTCAGAGGTTGGCGGACACGTTATTACAAACAAATATCAGCAAGGCGGATTAGATGATGTTCGAGAAGCCACTTTTGAATTTGCAAGAGAGGTTTTATTTAAATAATTCCAAGCTATTTAACAATTTTTGACAAACTCAAGTAAATCACGGTTTCCGTAGCCGTTATCTTTGCTGCCGTAACACTTTCAACACTTTACGGCAGCTAAAAACAGCCGCTATAAATAATTGTCAAATAACCATTTCGAGATAATACCAAGCGATTACATTCGTATCACTGAAAGAGCTGGAGAAGAGCTGGAAGTCAAAAATACCATAAACCTACTTTCGAGTGGAATATTCAATCTCAAATTCATCACAAAAATACACGAATTCAAATCCATGTAACCACTATCGTTGTAAGACATTTGAACAGTATTGTTTTATGCTTTGAATTCTAAAGCGTAGTTGTTCAGCGTAGTACTTTATTTATAAATATTGACTTTTCAAGTATTATTCAAATCGTCACTTTGCCAACCATTTAATCCGTCATTATAGTTGCCATTGACAGAATTAAATCCGTAAGAATAATAATCTGCACAGAATTGAGCCAAGCCAAATAACGGTAAAATCATCATAGAACAGGTAAAAAATAGCACTTGGATAAACTTGTTTAGGGTCATAAAAGGTATATTTTCCATAAAAATATAAACATCTCAAAATAATTATAAAAATAGTACTTTTAGTTCTACATCTACGCTA
>CAWVWD010000817.1:0-1691 GCA_963933585.1 uncultured Saprospiraceae bacterium | reverse complement strand
TTTGGTTGTATCTGAAACTGCCTTCACTTCAACGACTTATTTTCTATTAATTTCAATTCAAATTAATCAATTTATTCTTACTCACTTTAGCTGTAAATAGCTTCAATTTTTCATCTTAAAATCTTAACTTCTAACTCTATACGCTTCTCACAATTCAATCAAAAACACTTAAATTTCAAAGGTTTTACAAATATCAGCGTAAGCTTCTGTATAAGCGATAATATCACTTTTAGGAGCAGGTTGACTTTTATTAATCAATGTTTTCCCTACTTTTGAAAATAATTGGATTACCTTTTTTTCAAATTCTAATACGGCTCTTCTTTTTTCTGTATGTAACTCTTTTGAAGCATGAAAATCAAAAAATTCTAACTTATATTCTGTCATTTCAATAGTTGAATGAGTTAGCCAATTCTCTATTGCTTCCTTCTCATGTAAAGTAAAATCAATCTTCTTGTCTCGCTTTTCAAAACCTAACATTTCATACGCTACAAATTTGTAAATTTGATTCTGAGTAGAACGATTTTTATTTTCTAAATGTCCTACTAACCTTCTAAAACAAGGTCTTGCAGTAATGTAATGTGAATCTCCTGTTTGACCGATGTAAAAATACTGTTTCCCATTATGCGATAATTCAATAATGTAAACAGCGTACGCTGATGCTAACGCATCTCCTTCAATCCTAATTTTAGTTTTCATCATCTTTTTTAAATTTAAAAATTTCTCGTTCTTCTTTTTTATAATGTGCTAACACTTGTAATAAAAATTTCCATGCTATTCTTTGATTTTCTCGTTTTGCTCGTGTTTTCTTAGCTGCTCGATACCTATCAATTGACCTTTGCATATAATATTCTATCGACTCAAAATCAAAATTCAATACAGCTTCTAATTCTTCATCTAAATCACCATTTTCTGATATAAATGATTCGCACGAGCCAAAAAATAAGCTCTCATTACTAATGAGACAACTAAGGTTTGGAACTATTTTGTCTAATCCGTAATTAGAATTAATATCTCTAATTCTGTTTTCAATCGGCTTCATATATTTTTCTGGAATCGCACGAGCAATTGCAGGATTTCTGAAACCTTCGACTTCTTCTTGCATGTCTTGATACGTAATTGGAAATTTTCCATTAATCAACTTCCTGTTGAAACTTTTTCTACTCATTTTATGATTTTTTAATTAAAAAAAAACACTAAAGGCGGTACTTATAGTGCCATCTTTAAGTGGTATGGTAGCAAAGGTATGCAAGATTTTTGAAAAACAAAATTTTTAATTAAAAAAAACGATGATTAGATAGTTTTCCTTTTCTCACAACAAACCATTAACTTACCTTTTTTTAACAAAAACCTTTAACTCAAACCTAATGAACCAAACAGTTCACAACAAATTAGTATCCTTCATCTGGTCAATCGCTGACGACTGCTTACGAGATGTATATGTACGAGGAAATATAGAGATGTCATATTGCCAATGGTGGTATTGAGGCGTTTAGATGCCTTGCTTGAGCCGACAAAAGAAGCGGTCAAAGAAGAGGTCGAATTTCAAAAAGAAACTATGGGTGTTGTTCCTGCACTTTGGGATAAAGACGCTTTGGCGGAGGCTTCGGGTTATGTGTATTTATAATACGAGCAAATATACGCTGACTAAAATAAAAGATGTTGCTACGAATAACCAACAAATTATCGTCGCA
>CAWVWD010000816.1:0-1693 GCA_963933585.1 uncultured Saprospiraceae bacterium | reverse complement strand
ACCATAGGTTGTACCTATGGAAAAACGATAAATGCGACAATTTGGACTGCACCCACTCGAAAGGATGATGTCGCATTAATTAAAACGGATTATGACAAGATTAAAAGATTAATTCAAATTAATAATAATGACGTTCATGGATATGTAGTTGTATTTTCAAAGGCTCCTATGCCTAATGGTAATAATCAGAATTGGAAAGAGTTTAGAAAGTTGGAAGAAGACGTTAATGAAATGGATAATGTTAGATTATTCTTTGGAACAGGGAATGTTAATATGTAAAAGGCATTAAATTGAGCCGTTGCCTTCGGGAGATACCGACCTACGTCGGTATGACGGTTTTCTATTAGTTTTTAGAACTCGAAGTATCGAATATATGTGGCAAAACATAGTTAAAACAGCATTATTAGGAACACAACGTGGGAAATTAGGCGAAAGCGATAAAATAGCTTTGGCAGAATTTGGGGTCAATACGGATGCGGAACCTGCGAAAGTCGTGTTGCAATCTGCGGCATTGATTGGACAAATGCAGCGAGTAGGGAAGGAGTTGCCAAAGCGAAAAGGTGGTTTGCCGACGGCTTCGCCTGATGAAACATTGGAAACTTGTGGCGAGAAAGCGACTTATAATTTGGCGTTGCTGCTGTCGAGTGAGGATTTTGCGCCTGCGTTGCCGGAGTTTTTGCGGCATTTAGAAAATGCTCAGAAGATTGTTCCGCCGGAAGCTTTGCCACAAGTTTTGAATCAATGTATCGTGGATGATGCACTTTGGAAATCAATTCAGAATGGAATTGGGGAACGTGGAAAATGGTTGGCGTTGCAGCATCCGCAATGGAAAAATTTATTGGTTGAACCCAAATTTGAAAATTGGGAAACGGGTACGAAAGCTGAACGTTTAGCATTGTTGGATTATTTGCGAAAGCATGAACCTGCAAAAGTTACGGTATTAATCGCTTCGACTTGGAAAGAAGATAGTTTTCGAGATAGACAATATTTCTTGGATACGTTGAATGTTAATTTATCGGAAAATGACGAACCGTTTTTGGAAAGTTGTTTGGATGATAAGCGAAAAGAGATTCGAGAGAAAGCGGCTTTTTTATTGTCAAAAATTGAAAATTCAGATTTGGTAAATCGCTTATTTACGGAAGCTTTGACGTTTTTAAATATTGAAAATCAAACGATTATAAAACCGAAATTAGTCGTTTCTATTCCTGAAAATTTCAAAAAAGAATGGAAAAAGGATGGGATTCAAGAGAAATCACACCAGTTTCAAGTTGGACAAAAAGCGAATTGGTTAGGACAAATTATTCAAAAGATTCCACCGTCGAAATGGGATGAATATTTCAAATTATCACCTGACGAAACCTTAGATGTTTTCATTAGAAGTGAATGGAACGAATTATTATTACAAGCTTTAATTAATGCGACTGGAGCGTTTAATAATTCATTTTGGGCGGAAGCCATTTTGACTTTTTGGATGAATAAAAGAAATAAAAATCGTTTTCAAAATGTGAGTATTCAACCCCTTTTTGAAGCCGTTTCAAAGTCATTATTTAACAAAATGTGTTTGTTAGAATTAAAGCAAAATCAGAATTATATTGACGATTCGGAAGATGTAGCGATTTTACTAATGACTTATGGCGATCAATATTTGTGGGAAGATAGTTTGGCGAAAGCCTTTTATTTTAATTTGACAAAT
>CAWVWD010000815.1:0-1701 GCA_963933585.1 uncultured Saprospiraceae bacterium | reverse complement strand
ATTTTATTTATTATTTATATTTAGATGGTCAGTATCATAAATTATCAGATGGTCAGATAAGATATGGGAGTAATATGGAAAGAGACAAAATTTATACTATTTTTTCTAAATACGATTATTTTAAATCTAAGATTGATAGAAAAGACCTTGATATGATGTCACTTGAAGGAATTATCTTGTTGTACAACAAGTTAAGGAAAGAACACGAGGCAAAAAAATGACAAAGAATAAATAGAATAGGCGTGATAATATAATTTATCACGCCTATTTTTTACAATTCCACAATCTCTCCTTTATTCCCAACAAACACAATCACATACGCTTTCAACTCTTCCAATTTTTGTAATCGTTCATCGTGTTCCAAATAAGCTTGAAGTTGCTTAATCGCTTGTTGTTTCACGGTTTCGGCTTTGTGAGCAGATTCTTTTTTAAGATATTTAAACTCAATTACAAATTGGAATTTTGGTTCAAATGGTGGACGTTTGGTAAGTAATAAATCAACGTAGCCTTTTTCTGTTTTGCTTTTTTTGACTTCAAATTCGTTATGAATGTGATAAACTTTAGAGGTATAAAAAGCAGAAGTGAAAATTGTTTTGACGTGTTTTTCGTCAAAATTCATTTTATCTCGCAACGATAATTCCTGTAAAACTTCTTCTGCATACCTTACCAATGGCACAAAATCATTGAATTTGGCTAATTGATTTATTTTGTCTTTAACGTTAATTCCTTCTTCATCCAATTCGCTTTGTTCCAAAATTACTTTGTGAAAATATTGGAAATACAACTGTTTAATGACATAATTAGGCATTTTGAAAATGATATTATCCAAATCATTTTTCCAAATCGTAATGATTCCTTGATAAAATAACAAACTGATAAAATCCGCTGTATCAAATCGTTTTTCCAAATCGAATGATTGCACCAATTCAGATTTCAAAGTCCCTGTTTTGACCAATTTATCCAAATGCACCAAGTTTTCTTTTTCTCGTCCTTTTATCTTAAAAGACTTACGGATTTTGTTATAATCACTTGCGATATTTGGGTCGAGTAATTCCGTTGGATACTTTTTATTATACAAAAACTCTCTTGCGAAATACAGCACCATATTAGAATTATAAACACGATTTTCTGCATCAACACTGAATTTATAGCCATTATACCATTCTCTCATCTCACCCAAAACATGATCTAAATCTACCTCAGCAACGCCCACACCTTTCAAAATATCAACGACTTCCGTTTCTACAAAACCCATCAATTCATTCAATTCAGGACGCAAACTAATATTCGTTGCAATATTAAATCCGCTCGTCAAACTATCCAACGTAATCGGTGAAACGCCTGTCACGAATAATCTATCAATCACTGCTTTTTGCGTACCAACTTTTATGGTTTCATAGAATTTTCGGACAAAACCATTCTGTCCAACCATTTCCATAAATTCATTATAGCGAAAGGATAAAATCTCATTCGCAAAATGGTCATATTCATCTATTAATAAATAAATTTTGTGTGGTGTTCTGCGTTCGGTTGACGAAATCACGTCTTGAATAATGGCACTTGGATTAGTTAAATTTCGGACTCGTTCAATGTCTTCATCATTAAAAAACTGTGGATAACGGCCATAAAATTCTATTGCACCATACCGTACATTAGTGGTAAATCCATCATAAGTTTTTTCAAAAGAGGAGGTTTCTATCT
>CAWVWD010000814.1:0-1713 GCA_963933585.1 uncultured Saprospiraceae bacterium | reverse complement strand
TTAGATCAATTAGAAGATTTATTAATAAAATTAATAAAAGTTAGACAATCAGTCATTTGACGTACGATAAATTACAAATATTGTTTGGTCTTATACAGGAAAAAGCATATATTGTTGTATAATTAGGAAAAAGGGGTTTATTATGAAAAAATTATTGACACTTATCATTTTAGTTTTAACGGCAAGTTTCTCTTTCGCACAAACGGAGAAAACACTTGTGAAAACGTTTAATTTACAGGGAAATACTTCTGTAGCATTAGATTTTAATGGGAATGTCGAAGTACAAGAATGGGGAGAAAGTACACTTCGAGTTCACATGAATATTTCTATAGAAAATTCTAATGTGAATATGTTAAAGTACTTAATCACAAAAGGTCGTTATAACTTAGTATTGGAAAATAAAGATACTGGTGTTCAAATTTCTTCACCGGGACGTAATCAAAACGTCATTATCAATAAGGCTGGTGACATTTTAATAGAAACGGTCACTTACACCGTTTTTATTCCAAGAAATGTTGGCGTAGAAATTTTAAATAAAGAAGCCGTTCAAGAAACTGCGCAAGCAGGAGAGAAATAATCGAAGCTGTTTGCAAAAGGCAAATTTTTAAAATTCGATAAGAAATTGGGCAAGAGGTCATTTAATTGGCATCTTGCTTTTTTTATGTTCAAAATGTAATGTTTATTAATGATTTATTGAACGACAAAAGTTACTAACTTCAAGGATATTAGGCATATAGAAAAGGTAATAGAGTAATCAAATAGGTATATTTTGCTATTTAAAATGACTTGAAAATATCTGAAAGAATGAATTAGGAAAAGCAAGGTACGAAATCAATCGTATCTTGCTTTTTTTATATCTAAGGTCAAAAAAATGTAAATTATGCAAAACCAAAAAAATCATTTTCAATTAGATGAAAGTATAACTTACCTAAATGGTGCATATATGTCACCGATGCTCAGAAGCGTAGAAAGTATGGGAAGAAAAGGTTTAGAAGCCAAACGTAACCCTTTTAATATTGCACCGAAAGATTTTTTTACGGATGTGGAGATTTTGCAAAAGGAATATGCGAAATTAATTGGCGTAAAAGAATCAAAACGAGTTGTCATAATGCCTTCGGTCTCTTACGGAATTGCGACAGCGGCAAATAATATAAGTCTGCAAAAAGATGAAAAAATTTTGATTGTGGGCGAACAGTTTCCAAGTAACTATTACACTTGGGAAAAAGTGGCTCGAAAGCAAGGGGCTAAAATTGTTATAGTAGAATCTCCAAGTACTTTAGAAAATCGAGGGAAAATTTGGAATGAGCGAATTCTGGAGGCGATTGATTCCAAAACAAAAGTGGTTACCTTAGGAAATATACATTGGGCGGATGGGACGAAGTTTGATTTGGTAGCGATTCGAAAACGAACACGTGAAGTCGGCGCTTTATTAGTGATTGATGGAACGCAGTCTGTTGGAGTTATGCCTTTTAACATAACAGAAATTCAGCCTGACGCTTTGATTTGCAGTGGTTATAAATGGCTTTTGGGGCCTTATTCTATGGCTTTAGGATATTTCGGCGAAGCATTTGATGGTGGCGACCCGATTGAGGAAAGTTGGATGAATCGCTTTGAAAGTGAAAATTTTGCAAATTTGGTGAGTTATCAATCGAATTATCAACCTTTTGCACAACGCTATCAAGTTGGTGAAGCGAGTAATTTTGTTTCTGTCCC
>CAWVWD010000813.1:0-1720 GCA_963933585.1 uncultured Saprospiraceae bacterium | reverse complement strand
TTTCGTACATGAAGTCGTTGTATTTTCAATAGAATCTAAGGTAAATGTTGTCGTTACGGACAATGCCCCTGAAGGAACGGATACAAATGTTCCCGTTGTCGTTGCAGTTAGGCTATTCGTACCATCAGAATAATGAAAAGTTAAATTATCGCCATTCGGATTGTTCGCCGTAAAAAACAAAGTGACGGATTCGCCATTACAAATTGTATTTGTGGAAGCGGATAACGAGCCTGTAATATTTGGAGCAACCGTGACCGTTATCGGTGCGTTTGTTAGATTTTTGAAACAACCATCTTTCGCTAATTCTACCCCCGTTAAAGTGAACGTCGTCGTCGTCAATGTGTTCAAAAATTGGATAGTCAAATCATTTTCTATGACGATACTTTCTGCCGAACCATTTTTGGTATAAAAAATTCTTATAGAATCTCCTCCAGCTGTATTATTTGTTAAAGTCAGTTGAATTTCCTCTCCATAACAAATTTGATTTGCCGTAATCAAACTCATTGCCGTTACGGGTGCCTCGTAAACAGTAATCACTTCACTATTCGTAATAATTTTCGTACATGAAGTCGTTGTATTTTCAATAGAATCTAAGGTAAATGTTGTCGTTGCAGACAATGCACCTGAAGGAACAGCAACAAATGTTCCTGTCGTCATGGCGGTTAAACTATTCGTACCATCAGAATAATGAAAAGTTAAATTATCACTATTCGGATTGTTCCCCGTAAAAAACAAACTGACGGAGTCGCCATTACAAATTACATTATCCGAAACGGTTAGCGTACCAGTGATAGTCGAAGCTACGGTAACGATTATCGGTGCATTTGTTAGATTTTTATAACATCCATGATTGGCTAATTCTACGCCTGTCAAAGTGAAGATTGTTGAGGTTAGTGTGGTTGGAAATTTAATCGTTGTATCATTTTCGATAACAAGACTATTTGCCAAACCTCCTTTGGTGTAAAAAATTTTTATAAAATCGTTTGAAGTTGTATTATTTTCTAATCTTAATTGAATTTCCTCTCCAGAACAAATAGCCAATGGTGTAAGCAAACTCATTGTTGTTGCGGGCGTTTTACGAACGGTAACGGTTTGTTCATTATTCGTTGTAAATATTTTTTCACACGACTGCGTTAAATTTTCGATTTTGGTTAATTCATATGTCGTTGTGCTTGTTGGGCTTTCTGTTAATGTGATGAGCGAAGTGGTAACTGTTGTATCTATCGTTGTGCCGTTATTTTTTTTATAATAAACCTTCATATTATCATTATTCGGATTATTAAAACTAAAAATAATCGAGGTCGATTCTCCTTCGCAAAGTTCATTATCAGATGTAGAAAGCGTCCCTGTTATCATTGGTGCGACATTAAAAATCACGGTTTCATTGGTTGGATAAAAATCACAACCTGTATCTAAATTTTGAATAGCAATGACACTATAAATTGTGGAAGTCGTCAGAATTACCGTTGTATCGAAATCACTATTTCCTGTGACAGCCGTTTGGTGCGTCACGCCATTAATACTGTATGTAATTAAAATATCATCACCACCACTATTTCCACTAACATCAAATTTTAAATCTCGACTATTCGCAGTTGGGCAAACATTCGCACTTCCGCCATTATCAATTGAAAGCGATATACCAGGCGTAGCATATATAGTAATATCAGAAGAAGATAATACTCTATTAGTCGTACTAACTTCTTGGACTTCAACTTTT
>CAWVWD010000812.1:0-1720 GCA_963933585.1 uncultured Saprospiraceae bacterium | reverse complement strand
GTAAGAACAAATTTTTAGTATAATCAATTGATTGTCAATAATTTATAAAATAGGTCGCTATCTATATTTAAACCGAGATTAGCTGTAACTTTATTGAAAATTATAAATTTTGAAGTATTAAATTTACTTTAATGTTTTAAATATAACCAAATTGAATAATTATAATAACCTACTAAATAAGCAGCAAATGATGCAAGATGAAAAAAGTGGCGTACTGCTAAATCAAGAGATTGAAAAAATAGAAAACCAAACAGTAATAATGGAAAAACAGACGGATAGTTTGTGGTATAAAGATATTGTGATTTATGCCCTTCAAGTGCGTTCTTTTTATGATAGTAATGGCGATGGCATCGGTGATTTCCCCGGTTTAACTCAAAAGTTGGATTATTTGTCGGATTTGGGCGTGAATGCCTTGTGGTTAGTGCCTTTCTTTGACTCACCGATGAAAGATGACGGCTACGATGTGGCGGATTTTCGGAATATTCACCCCGATTATGGGACATTGGAACAGTTCAAAATCTTCTTGGAAGAAGCTAAAAAACGAGATATAAAAATCATTATTGAATTGGTGATGAACCATACTTCTGACCAACACGAATGGTTCAAACGGGCGAAAAAAGCGGCTCCAAATTCTAACGAACGAGATTTTTATATTTGGAGCGATACGCAGGATAAATTCAACGATGTTCGGATTTTGTTTCCCGATTATGAGTCGTCAAATTGGGATTGGGATTTTAATGCAAAACAGTATTATTTCCACCGCTTTTTTTCCAATATGCCCGATTTGAATTATGACAATATTGAGGTACAAAAGGAAATGTTGCGGGTGATTGATTTTTGGTTTGAGATGGGCGTGGATGGTGCGGTGTTGTCGTCAGCTGCTTATTTATTCAAACGAGAAGGGACGAATTGTGAGAATTTGCCCGAAGTGCATCACTTTTTGAAAAAGGTGCGGAAACACGTTGAGGAGAAATTCCCTGAAAAGGTCTTGCTTTCAGAAGTGAATATGTGGCCCGAAGATGTGGCGGAATATTACGGCAAAGGCGATGAAATTCATTTGAATTTTCACTTTCCGTTGATGCCTCGTTTGTTTATGGCGATTCAAACGGAAGACCGTTTTCCGATTGTCGATATTTTAAAACAAACCCCGAAAATTCCCGAAAATGCTCAGTGGGCGTTATTCCTCCGCAATCATAACGAAATGACCCTCGAAATGGTGACGGACGAAGAACGGGATTATTTGCGTCAAGCATTGGCACAAGACCCTGCGGCTCGGTTGAATAAAGGGATTCGTAGGCGTTTATCTCGTTTGGTCGGCAACGATAGACGAAAGTTTGAATTGTTAAATATTTTGATGTTTTCCTTGCCAGGTTCACCGACGATTTATTACGGTGACGAAATCGGCATGGGCGATAATATTTATTTGGGTGATAGAAAAGGTGTCCGAACGCCGATGCAATGGGACGGCGGTTTGAATGCAGGTTTTTCAGATGCGAATCCGCAAAAATTATTTTTGCCGATTATTAGCGACCCGTTGTATCGACATGAAGCGGTAAATGTTGCGAATCAGCAGGGAAATATGGCTTCGATACTTTGGTGGACGAAGCGACTAATTGCTGTACGGCAGCGGTGGAAAGCGTTTAGCCGTGGTTCGTTGGAGTTTGTAGATTGTGCAAATAATAAGATTTTGGCGTTTGTCCGACGTTATGAAAATGAAAAA
>CAWVWD010000811.1:0-1737 GCA_963933585.1 uncultured Saprospiraceae bacterium | reverse complement strand
TGATTATGCGGAATGGAATGCTTTTTCATTATATGATGACTTATTGGAAGCAGGCGATACGGCTTGGTCTGACCGAACATTACAAAACATAGAAGATAGGGCTGATGGTGCTTCAACATTCGAGTCAATCTGTGAAAAGCTACAAGAACGCAAGGAAACAGAACGCTTATTCGTTGCTGCCAAAAAAGGAGAAGCACTAGCAGAAGATACTTCTGATTACACTTCTTTGGCGAATATCATTTCAAAAGAAGATAAAAATTGGGCGTTGAAACTCTACGAAAAAGCGGAAGAACTGGCGGAAGGTTTTTCTGATTTGAACAGCATAGGAGATGCCTTGTTTGAGGAGTTAGGTGATAAGGAAAACGCAATTCGTGTACAACGAAAAGCAATGTCATTAATTGAAAACGAATGGGACAAAAAGTTTTTTCTTAGTAGCCTCGAAAATTTAGGCAGAATGGGTAAAAGCCTATTAGCGGAATACATAGGTAAAACAGATTCAAATGAATCGGAATCCTTTTCAGTTACTGTAAAAACCAAAGTGGAGGAAGTGAAGGAAACACCTATAATAAAAACTCAAACTATGAAAGAAATTAATATTAACATCAGCGGACGCATATCGAATTATATATTCGGAATTGTAGAACCTGAATATTACGCTGAATGTGAAAAAGCATTGGATTACGCATCGGAAGAAGTGGAAACGATGGCGGAATTTATGACAATGCTGTACGAAACAACTTTAGAAAATGGTTTTGAACCTGGCTTAGATGTTTTCAAAGCAAACATGGACATGGAGCAGTTTGCAGAAAACTGCCCGTTATTAATGGAGTTTTTGAATGAAGTCGAAGCAGGCGACGCAAGTTATTATCAGTTTTACGAAACGGTTTTGGATGTGTCGGGAGAAGAGGTGAATATCATCGAAGATGATGCCGCTATCACGATTACGGTAGATGGCGAAGATGTCGTACCACAACAGAAATTAGCCGATTTCTTAGATGGAATAGAATGGGTGGACGAAGATGACGACCCGAAAGCCGTGGCAATGGCGAAAGCATTTTGGGCTAAAAATGGTGCTAAATTCAATCTGGAAGATAGAGAAGAATACAGGGTTAATAAAGCTAAAAACGGTGTTTTACAATTCGATGAATGGTTTGAGCCTGAGCGTTTGAAGGGTTATAAAACTCGGGAACGTAACATAACTGTAGAACATGATAACATCGTTGATTTTGATTTCTTCTTTGAAACGGTAGATTTCGATTTATCAAAATTAGCCTTTTTACAATATGGAAATGCAGCGGATTTTCATCGTTCTGCTCCTGAATATGTAGGTAGTTTCTTGTCTTATGATAATAATATTATACGTCCCGATATGAATATTCATAGAGATAAAGGTTTCACTTTATATTATGAAGTAGGACTTAAATCTTGTGATTTCTTGATTGAAGGATAAGTAGAATTACGAATATTTTTGTACTCAAATAATTATAAACTAAATGAAAAATTTAGAAATAGAAGTATGGGGCACGATGTTTCAAGATTGGGATAATGAAGTATTCCGTTGGGATACTGATAATTATTTAAAACTCAGCTTAGACGAAACCTTGCTTTATTCTGGACAGTTAACTGGTTTAACAATCGTTGATGCAGATGACACACTTACGGCAGCGACCGAGGCAACAAAAGCATTGAAATATTATAGTTTTGATAGCATGAAACGTGGTGCTTTTCAAACAAAAG
>CAWVWD010000810.1:0-1741 GCA_963933585.1 uncultured Saprospiraceae bacterium | reverse complement strand
CATTTCAAGACTTTACGACAACTAGAAATAGCCGCTGCGACCAAAAATTGTCAAACAACTGAAAACTGTTTTTCTTTTAATTTTTGTTCCGTTGCCTTCAGAAGATTCCGACCTTCATCGGAATGACAGGATTTTTTCTATTTTTAGATTATACTTTCAGTCCTGATTTCTAATCCCAAATCAAACAATTTCTTAATTTACCCTCCAATCATTCCAAAAAATGAAATCACCTCACTACCTTTGGAATTCACAATTTTAAAAAGTTAAGAACAATGACTTCAGACCAGTTAAAAAATCTCAATGAGAGATTAAGTGTTTTAGGGAGGTATCTTTGACGTTGCTAACCGACGACAAAAGATAGAAGAGAAAGAAACTATTTCTCTAAACCCTACCTTTTGGAATAATCCAAAAGAAGCAGAAGCGACATTGAAAGCCATAAAATCCGACAAACATTGGGTGGATTTGTATGAGTCAGTCACTGCAAGAATCGAAGATGTAGAAGTCTTACAGGAGTTTTTTCAAGAAGGAGATGTGACAGAAAAAGAGGTTGATGAAGCATATCAAAAAACCTTAGAAACCATCGAAAATGTAGAATTTCATTCTGCCTTGAATGAACCTGAAGATGAGTTAGATTGTGTCATAGAAATCAATAGTGGTGCTGGTGGAACAGAAAGCTGTGATTGGGTAATGATGCTTTCTCGAATGTATGAAATGTGGACTTCCAAATCTGGTAGAAAACATCATTTCTTAAATATTCAACCAGATGCTGTTGCAGGTTATCGCAACGTTTCTTTTGAAGTAAAAGGTGAATTTGCTTATGGATTCTTGAAAGGTGAAACGGGCGTTCATCGCTTAGTTCGTATCAGTCCATTCAATGCTCAAGGTAAGCGTCAAACGACCTTTGCGTCTGTTTATGTTTATCCAATGATTGATAATACCATTGAAATAGAAATCAATCCTTCAGATGTAAAAATGGAAACTTTCAGGGCAAGTGGAGCTGGTGGTCAGCATGTCAACAAAACCGATTCGGCTGTTCGTCTGCGTCATATTCCGACCGGTATTTTTGTAGAATGTCAAGAAGAACGTTCGCAGCATTTGAATAAGGATAAGGCGATGAAAATGTTAAAGTCTCGCTTGTATCAAATCGAATTGGAAAAACGAAATGCAGAACGAGCAAAAGTAGAAGCAGGAAAACAAAAAGTAGAATGGGGATCACAAATTAGAAATTACGTTTTACATCCATACAAAATGGTGAAAGACGTGCGAACTGCTCACGAAACTTCTCAAGCTCAAGCCGTTTTGGATGGCGATTTAGATGGATTTTTAAAAGCATACCTTATGCACTAATCACACTTGACATAAATAAGTACCCGTACATATTTATTCGTAAAAACTTATTACACATGATTACCCATATTTTACGAGAATATAAGTAGGTAAGTGTAGCATAAATGGTTCTTTGACAATTTCTGCAAAAGTGAGCAGGTGACTGCAAATCATCTGCTCACTAACGCAATTTTTTCAACACTTTCAAAGTCTTATTTATACATAAATTTATAAGATTTGCAGAAATTGTCAAAAAGTCGAATAAATAGATTCGGGTACTTATCAGGTATCTAGCAACCAAAAAAAATTATGAGAAAAATAAAAATGGGAATGATTGGCGGCGGACGAGGTGCATTCATTGGTGGTGTGCACCGTATGGCTGCTGCATTAGACGGACAAATTGATTTAGTTTGTG
>CAWVWD010000809.1:0-1746 GCA_963933585.1 uncultured Saprospiraceae bacterium | reverse complement strand
TTCGCCATTTTCAAATGGAAAAAACGTACTATTCATCATTGAATATGGATAAATTCCGGTGTTGAATTTTTTAGTTGCGTTAAGCTTCAAAACAGGAATCGCATCTTTTTTAGGATTGTCGGCTTTTGTGCCACTTTTTGGCGAGAAATGTTCGGTTACAAAAATCAAAACAGCTTTCCCTTCGTGCATTTCGCCATATCTCGCTTGACTTAATTCATAACTCGAAATCTCCGCTTCTCCATTGTACCAATAATCTTTTAAATCTGAATCTAGATTACTAAAACTGGTTTTGACTGCGAAGTTTTCCGATTCCGTATTTATTCCTGAATTATTACACGACATTAAAAATGCTAACGCCAATATGCTGATGTATTTCATGTGTTCGAATTTTCATTAAAAACATAAAACTGTTTTTTTGAAGAAACGTTTAGATTTTTGCATCCGTAAACCTTTTCAACAAAACCTTTGACCGACCATATTTAGCCTTTATCTCCTCCATTTTTCGTTGAAATGTAGGTAAATCATTTTTATAAACTGCTAAGTCTTTTAAATCCTTCAACATTCCTGTTGCCAAATCATAAGAACTGCCTGTTTTTCGGTCAAGATTATAAAAAACACTTTCCCAAATCGTAGTTTCTTCTCTTGCCGTTTTATCAACTTTGAGTTGGTGCTTTCTTGCTTTTTCTCGCTTTTCAGCAACAACACGTTCCTGCGAAGCCTCTATTTTTAAATCAGCAAATTTTGATAATAAAATCGTATTTTCCGTTGTTTTTGATGCTTTTGAAAAGTGTTGTAAATACTTTTTCAATTGAATATCAACACGAGGTTCACCATCTAATAATTGCATCAAAAAAGTGTCTTTATCCGTTTCCGACATATTTTGCAATAATTCAGCGTAATCAATTGCTTTAGTTCTTTTTCCAAAGTTTTGAGCTGCTTTTTTTGCTGAACCAATTACGTCCTCATCTATTTCAAAAAATTCTGCAAAAGCTAATAATTGAGTTTTTTGAATAGTCAACGCTGAAGGAATCGGAGGTGTTTCCATATCAAGATTTCCATCAAAATCCTCATCATATTCATCTTCTTCAAAATATGGGTCAGTTTTCAAATAGGCTAACTTCAACCAAAAAACAAACAATGCACTATAATCGCCATTGATTATCGCTTCTCGAATCGCCACAAAATCAGACAAATCATAATCATCAATATTCATCCAGCCGCCACCTTCTTCAACATTCCATTCTATATCAATGATGACATGTTTACTTGACTTATTTAATGAAATCCCACAAATCGCATAATCTGATGTACTAATTTCATACCTTTTCAACTCCAAAAAATCCACCGCATCAATCGGTAGTTTTATCATCAATTGCTTTGTTCCCCAATCCGCAAAATACATATACAAATCAAAATGCTGACGCAAAATATTCATCGGATTTCCACGAAAATCACCATAATGATAAACAAAACTCGCTGATGTTGAAGATACAATACTTCTGCTTGATAATGAACCGACTTCTTTGCGTGCTTCGCTACTTAAAGGCTTGTCAACTGCTCTGAATTTATGTGCTTGAAATGTACTCATTATTTGATATTTTAATTTATCAATTGTTTTGTTTTAGTTTTCAACGACTTGATTTTCTGAAATATTTCTAACTTTTTCCACTTTCGCCCATTCCAACAATTCCCCATAAATCGCACTCTTCCGCATTAACTCCTCATTCCCAACAATCACCAAATGCT
>CAWVWD010000808.1:0-1747 GCA_963933585.1 uncultured Saprospiraceae bacterium | reverse complement strand
AAGATAAAAACGGTATTTGGAAAGTATTAAGTGCCGCAGTCGAAGAAGGAAATTCCTGTGTCTACTCCTACGATATGAGCTACGATGCTATTTTGGATGATTGGTTAAAGCCAACTAATCAAGTTTTTGTAGCTACTAACGAAGAAGAAATTGTAGGAACATTCTATATTAGTGCTTTAGATGTCGGCTTAGCAAGTCACGTTGTAACAGCTGATTTCTTGAGGTTCAATAATTATAAAGGTCGAGGCATTTCCAAAGAAATGGTTCAATTTACAATAGATAAAGCTCGAAAACAAGGCTTTACAGCAATGTATGTGAAAGTCGTCCAACATAACCGAGAGGCGATGAGGTTGTATAACCAATTTAATTTTCACGTGACAGGAAGTATTCCCCGTGCCTATCGAAATCCACAAGGTCGGTTTTCAGCTTTTGTAATGATGATACGAACAATTTAGTCCAAATTAGACAAAACTATAATTTTACTATCCTCGCCTAAATGCAGCAACCTTGATCAAGGCACATACCGCTTTGGCTTCCACCTGCCCGCTCGTTCGTGCAGCAGGTGGGTGGCAAAGAAGAAGACAAAGAATGGGGCAGTCAAATGATACAAGATTATGGCTTTAGAATTTATAATCCGACTATTGGAAAGTTTTTGTCGGTTGACCCGCTCGCTCCTTAATACCCATGGTACACGCCTTATCAGTTTGCAGGGAATAAGGTAATTTGGGCGATTGATATTGATGGACTTGAAGAACTTATTTATCAATATACTATTAGTGACGATAAAAAAGTTACACTTTTAAAAGTTATTAGTAATAGACAGGCGATAGAAGAATATGTAGACGGACCAAGAGGAACTAATAAAATAAGAACGGTAGTTAATCGTCGTACAGGGAAACCATTTACTAAAGAACACGCAGGTAAGGTACAATATCAATATTATGATGCGAACGGAGACAGACTGAAAATAAGACGAAATCGTGATGGAAAATTTGTAGAAGGTGATAATGAACTTATGGATGATGCGACGGACAACTATTTTAGTTCGATTTATATAGGACCAAATAATCCTACGATAACAATTATTGGTGAGAATGGAGTAGAAAAAACTTTTGATGATTACAGACGTGAACCACAAGATGAAGTTGATGCTGCAGCAAAACAGCATGATCAAAATTATGGAAAAGTTAAAGCCGCAGGAATTGACGGTGCAACCAAAAATCCTAAAGCAGCTCCTGCTGATGCGGTATTAGTAATAAATTCTAGCATAACAATATTAAAATATAAAAGGAGAGCAAAAGATGATATAACAGGTGAACGTATAACTACCGAAACATATCTTAGAGCCTCAGCCGTTGATAAGCTTTTTAGGTTAATTTTAAAGACTACAAAGAGAAACGCAAATCCGGAATTGTCTGAAAGTGAGAAGCCTGATACTAAAATTGACTTTTCCGATAATAAAGAAAATTTTGAAGATGAAAAATAAAAAAAAATTACAATCAATGTGTCGTATTATAGTGCTGTTTTTCCTACTTATATTAATTTATAGTTGTGGAACTAAAGCAGGTAAAATATATAGCTGTGAATATAAAATGAATTCTAACCTTTTTGATTCACTATTAATAGAGTTTTTACACAAAAAGGAATACAAAATACAGTGTTCACCTAAAAAACCATGCATGTATAAGAATCGTAATACTTACCGTATTTCGATTCCTATTGAAGACGAAACAACAGATACATTTAT
>CAWVWD010000807.1:0-1751 GCA_963933585.1 uncultured Saprospiraceae bacterium | reverse complement strand
TTATTATTGGACACTTAGGTGATAAATTACAAATGGAGATAGAACGTGCCTATCCTAATTTAACGAAATCGTTTATCCTACAAATTGATAGAACGGGAATTGCTCACGCAATCTGGACGGCAAAAGCTGAGTTTCAAGATGCCGACCAAATTCTAATCGCTTTAGGCGATACGATTATTGATGATAATATTCAAAAATTTATTGATACCGAGCATTCTTGCTTTGGAGTGAAAAAAGTACAAGACCCACGAGAATTTGGGATTGCAGAGTTTAATGATGCAGGATTTGTCATTCGTGTAATCGAAAAACCTAAAATTCCCATTTCCAATATGGCTTTGGTCGGTTTGTATAAGATTAAAGAAGTTCCTGCTTTGTTAAGTGCAATTGAGTATAATATTGAAAATAATCTGAAGACTCATGGCGAATTTCAATTAACGGATGCAATCATGCGAATGATTGAAAAGAAGATTAAATTTGAAGCGATTACAGTTAAAAATTGGTTTGATTGCGGCAAACGAGAAATCCTCTTAGAAACGAATGAAACGCTTTTGAAAAAATATGCGGTCAATAACAAAACGCAACGCACTTTCCCAAATACAATTATTATTCCGCCTGTAAGTATTGGCGAAAATTGTAACATAAAGAATTCAATTATTGGTCCTTATGTCACGATTGGCAATCAAGCTATTATTGAGAAATCAATTGTAAGTGATTCTATCATCGGTGATTTTTCAACTATCAAAAGTATTATCTTAAAGCGTTCTATCGTTGGTAACGATGCTTCAATCAAAGGCTTGAGCCAAAGTTTGAATATTGGGGATAATACGGAAATTGATTTTTCGTGATAATATTTTAAATCTGTTTAAACTCATCGTCTTTGATAAACCAAAACTTCTTTATTCCTTGAAAGTCGTGTTGTTTCCACAAATTCCAAATTCAAAAATATCGCAATTCGTTCTGTGATGATTGGTAAGTCGTGTATATCACTAAGAATAAAAGTATTATCTAAAACCCTAACTTTTAACTTTTCGCCAATTGGCTTAATGATAAAAGCAACTTCCAAAGGCGTTTCAACATAACCTTGCATGACAGAAAAACCATAATATTTGAACTGAATCTTACCTCGTTCAACGATTATTTTTTTAATAAAATGATGCGAATTGAAATATTGAATAAAGGAAAGTCCGTATAAAACGATAAAAATACCAATTAGAACGGAAAGATCTGAAATAAACGGTAGCACAAGAATTATCCAAAAAGAACTTAGTACAAAATCAAATAACATCAACGGAGCGAACGCACGATTGAATTCAAACTCAATGAGCATCGAATTCGACCGATTGATAACATTAGGAAATTTAGTGACTAAAGGTTTTTGATTCATTGTCAAAAAATATAATCCCCTCCCATTTTACCCCAATTTTTCTTCGGTATAAAATGGAAAGAAAGCTTTATAATTGCGCAATCGGAGCAGCCAAACACATCTCGGGAATATCGAACGCATCCACCAAATCCACTGCAATTTGTCGCACTTCATAACACAACTTATTGACTTGTGTCCGAATCGCCTTCGTTTTAATTGGTTCTAAATAACCACTTTCCAAATACCAACCGTTGTGTTTTTCGATATGCGAAAGTGCGAATAATACACAAAGCTTCTTCAATGGTTTTCGTAACGTTTCGTCTTCACAATCGTCAATTCCTTTTTTGAATATTTCCAAAATCGAACGTTCAACGTGTGCATGAGCCAA
>CAWVWD010000806.1:0-1755 GCA_963933585.1 uncultured Saprospiraceae bacterium | reverse complement strand
GAATGCACTCGACCCGTTTTTGGATTAATCAATCTCGGTAAAGCATCAACGTAAGTTGATTTCAATTTTGAGAATTTACGGAAATCCAAAATCTCTTGAACGTATTCATGTTCGATGGCTAATTCTGATAATTTCTCCTCACTTGTAGAATACTGACCACTTTTGGTTTTTTTCCAACGGTACGGAATTTCCATTTTATCAAATAAAACCTCACCAACTTGTTTTGGCGACGCAATATTAAAACGAACACCCGCTTTTTTATAAATTGAACTTTCTTTTTCTCGAATCATGACTTCCAATTTCTTGGAATAATTATTCAAAAATTCTCCATCAACCCGCACGCCTTCAAACTCAATATCCGTCAAAACTCGAACCAACGGCATCTCTAATTCTTCAAACAATTTCACCGAATCCTTTTCTACCAACATTTCGGATAAAACAGGTTTCAATTGCAAGGTAATATCAGAATCTTCTGCCGCATAATCCGACACTTTTTCGACCGCAATATCTCGCATCGTCAACTGATTCTTACCTCGTTTACCAATCAATTGCTCAATCGGCACCATTTTATAATTCAAGTAAGATGCGGACAAATAATCCAATTTATGACGCAAATCTGCTTCACATAAATAGTGTGCAATCATTGTATCAAAATAAGTTCCTTGTAGCTCGACATCGTACCATTTCATCATCAACGCATCATATTTGATGTTTTGACCGATTTTTTCAATATCTGGGTTTTCTAAAATAGCCTTAAACTCTTCGACGATTGCTAATGCTTCGTCACGATTAGCAGGTGTGGGCACATAATATCCTTTATGTACTTCAAATGAAAAAGACATTCCGACTAATTCTGCCATATTTGCATCAATTCCAGTCGTTTCGGTATCGAAAGAAATAGCCGTTTGTTTTTCTAATAAAGCCACTAATTCTGCTCGTTTTTCAGGCGTATCCATGAGTTGATAATCATGGTCGGTATTTTCCATATTTTTATCTGAAACCGATGGCGTATCAGCGACTTCTCTTGGCGTTGCCTTCTGAGACGGTGGCAACGGATTTCCGAATAAATCACCTTGCGTTCCTGCGACAGGAACATCTGGTTCGCTAATTCCCAAAATCCGTTTGGTCAAATACCTAAACTCTAATTCTTTGAAAATTTCAGCAGTTTTTTCACGGTTAACGGGTTCTACCTTATACGTTTCTGCATCAAATTGAACTGGGACATTTAAGTCAATCGTTGCCAATTCTTTAGACAAAAGACCTTGTGCCGCGAATTCAATGACATTCTTTTTTTGTCTGCCTTGTAACTCTTCAGCGTGTTCGATAATCCCTTCAACAGAATCATATTTTGCTAATAATTTTTTAGCGGTTTTTGCACCAATTCCTGGAATTCCTGGTATATTATCAACGGCATCTCCTTGTAAACCCAATACATCAATTACTTGTTCCACTCTTGCAATTCCCCACTTTTCCAAAACTTCAGGCACACCCAAAATTTGTACATCATCACCTGATCGAGCAGGTTTATACATGAATATCTTGTCAGAAACCAACTGTGCATAATCCTTATCTGGCGTCATCATATACACCATGAAATCTTCTTTTTCTGCTTGCTTCGCCAATGTGCCGATAATGTCATCTGCTTCATAATTCTGCAACATCACAATCGGAATATTGAATGCTTCAACAATCGTCCGAATGTAAGGCAATGCCACCGTAATATCTTCTGGTTGTGCATCTCGATTCGCCTTATAT
>CAWVWD010000805.1:0-1765 GCA_963933585.1 uncultured Saprospiraceae bacterium | reverse complement strand
GACATTTCAATCGGTTTGTGATGACGATTAAAAAAAACTTCTGAAACCAGTTTTTCACCATTTTCCGTTTTTACATATTTTAAAATTGAATACAAACCGTTATCACCAATTTCAGTATAATCTGTTTGTCCTTCAATATCATTAAATGTCCAAATCTGCGTTATCGTATCGCCATTAGTCGTTTCCTTTTTTTTCCATTTTTGGCTGAAAGCGGAATGAGATATTAGCGAAAGCGATAGAATCAAAAATATGGTTTTCATAGGTTAGGTAGATTGACTTAAATGTTTCGACAATAAAACGACGTAACTTGCTGATTGCAAACCTATAAGGTTTTAAAAACCTTATAGGTTTGCCGCAATGATTACTTCTAACTTAAATTGATTTTACGCTTTCTCTTCCCAAATCATTGCCAAATTCACAATCATTTCCACTGCTTTTTTCATGTCTTGAACAGAAATCCATTCATGACGAGAATGAAAAGCGTGCTCTCCTGCGAAGATATTCGGACAAGGTAAACCCATAAAAGATAAACGAGAACCATCTGTTCCGCCACGAATGTGTGAACGAATCGGCTCTAAACCTGCCCTTTGAATCGCTTCATAAGCGTTATCCGAAACTTGTGGAAAATCCTTCAAAATTTCCTTCATATTTCGGTATTGTTCTTTCACGGTTAAAGTCGCTTTAGAACCAGGATAATTCTTCAAAACGTCATTCATCACACCTTCCAAAAACGCTTCGTGTTCTGCTAATTTTGCCGTTTCAAAATCACGAACGATGAACGTAATTTTTGCCGTTTCGGTGTGTGCTTCCATTGCGACAGGATGCACAAAACCCTGTTTATCAGAAGTCGTTTCGGGTGACATTCCATCTTTCGGTAAAGCCGCTACGATGTCCGCAGCAATTTTAATCGCTGATTCTAATTTATTTAAAGCAAATCCCGGATGAATCGAAACCCCTTCGATTTCGATGAAAGCGGCATCAGCAGAAAACGTTTCGTCTTCCATTGAACCTAATTCTTCCCCATCAACCGTGTAACCAAAATCAGCTCCTAATTTCTTAATATCCACTTTATCCACACCACGACCAATTTCCTCATCTGGCGTAAATAAAATACGAATTTTACCGTGTTTTACTCCCGGATTCGTCATGAAGAAATTCGCCGCATCCATGATTTCTGCCAAGCCAGATTTGTTATCCGCACCCAAAAGTGTGTGACCACTTGCCGTAATAATATCGTTACCAATTTGTCGTTTCAATGACGGATAACGAGCCATCGTAATAATTTGAGTATTATCATCTGGTAAAACCAAATCCGAACCATCGTAATTTCTATGAATAATTGGCTTCACATCTTTTCCGCTACAATCCGGCGAAGTATCCATATGTGAACAGAAACAAATCACAGGAACATCTTTATCCGTGTTACTCGGAATCGTGGCGTAAACGTAACAATGTTCATCCAGATGTGCATCTGAAATTCCCATTGCTTGCAATTCTTTCACCAATAAATTTCCAAGATTACGTTGTTTTTCTGTACTCGGATGTGTCGTAGAATTTGGGTCAGACTCTGTGTCAATTTTGACATATTCTAAGAAACGTTCCGTTACGGTGTGTTTGATATTTAGCATTTTTTAGTATTTTTTGTACCCGCTGAGATTTCGGGGTAGGTGTCGAATTCATTCGACAGGTGATTATAATAGTAATTTCAATGGACGAATGAATTCGTCGTTAAAAGGTGCTAAGATACAAAAAAGGCAGCTTTTTA
>CAWVWD010000804.1:0-1767 GCA_963933585.1 uncultured Saprospiraceae bacterium | reverse complement strand
TATTTTCCGGTGGTTTTTGGGCGGTTGGATTGCGAATGTAGCGGACGTGATGCCTTTTTATGCTCCGACCGTTAATTCATACAAACGTTATATCGATGGAAGTTGGGCACCGACTCGCTTAGCTTGGTCTTATGATAATCGGACGGCAGGTTTTCGAGTGGTTGGAAAAGGGGAAAGTTTGCGGATTGAATGTCGGATTCCCGGTGCAGATTGTAATCCGTACTTAGCATTTGCAGCTTCCTTGGCTTGTGGTTTGGATGGAATTGAAAATCAGATTGAACCACCGAAAATGTTTGAAGGCGATATGTATGCAGCGAAGGATTTGGCGGAAGTTCCTACCTCATTGGCGGAAGCCACCAAACGTTTTGAAAATAGTGCTTTCGCACAACGAGTTTTCGGAAAATCGGTCGTTGAACATTATACACATCATTCTAAAATGGAACAAAATGCGTTTGATAAAGCGGTGACGGATTGGGAACGGAAGCGGTATTTTGAAAGGATTTAAAAGGATTACTCCCGCAGATTTCGCAAATTTCGCAGATTTTTAAAGGATTACTAAACTTCAAAAGTTTAGTAATCCTTTAAAATATTTATTAACTTGTAAAGTGAATGAACTAAAGTATTCCTTTGAGTTGTTCTAATAATATTGATAACAAAATATAGAAAAATGAATTTATCGTTTAAACAAGTCGAGATTGCTAAAAGTCTTTTTGAAATTGAGGACGCAAAGTTTTTAGATGAAATTCAAGCGATGATTCAGAATTATCGTACAAAAAAAGCACCTAAAAGCGATACTTCAAGAGTTACTCCTACTTCAAAAAACAAGGTTGATGAAGAATTAGAAGCTTTACATCTTTTGGCGAAACAACCAACTCCTGAACATATTCCTTTGGAGGAAATTGCAAAAGAACAGGGATACAATTCTAAAAAATTAGGTAAAACATTGGAAAATATTGATTATGAATTATTTGCGGATGAATCATTAGAAGATATGCTAAACACCTTAACCAAATGAATTATTTACTTGATACCAACATTTATATCACTTTCATTAGAAATGAAAAATTTACGAAATATATCAATCGTAAATACAGACAAAAAGATAATATCTTATTTACCTCTTGTGTCGTAGAAGGTGAATTAAAATCATTTTCAATACAGCGAAATTGGGGCATAAATAAGATTAATAAAATGGGAAAACTATTAAGCGATTTTACCATTTATCCAATCAAAACGAACCAAATCATTTCCAAATACGCAGAAATTGACGCATTCAGTCAAGGCAAACATCCTACAATTCCATTAAACAGAAGTGCAAGAAATATGGGGAAGAATGATTTATGGCTTGCAGCGACGGCTTCTGTTTTAGATGCTACTTTAATTACGATGGATAGAGATTTTGAACATTTGGATAAAGTGTTTTTAGATGTTCTCATGATTAATCTTGACAAAATCATTTAATTCATGAAAATAAAATTACGTATTCAAAACCTATCTAATAAAATTATACAAGTATCATTAGAACCAACAGGAGATTTTCAGAATTTATCAAAAAATGACGGAATTGTTTTAGAATTAGAAAAAGTCAATGATGGTCAATCTTTAGACCTTCTGATTTATGATGATGAATTGATGTTTGCTGAAAATAACGATGTATTTATACACAAGCCTGAAAATACGGAAACAGAAATCTAATAAAACCTTACACAAACCTATTTCGAATATTATCTTTGCACCAAGATAGAATATTAAAACTAAAAATTTGGT
>CAWVWD010000803.1:0-1772 GCA_963933585.1 uncultured Saprospiraceae bacterium | reverse complement strand
CATTTGAATATCATGCTGCATTTTCAGCCGGCGACATTTCGCACGTAATTCGAATACATTAATACCAGGCGTATCATCAATAAAAATTGGTGCTTCGCTTAATTTTTCAATCGCTGAATTCAATTGTTGCCATTCATAATCTTCCAATTGTCCACTTCTTAACTTAGAACCAGGAATTTCTGCTTCCATCGAAATCAAACGCTGAACCAACTGAACATTCGACATCTCCAGCGAGAAAAATGCAACACCTTTTCCGAAGTCCATCGCTGCATTCCTTGCTACAGCTAAGGTATATGAAGTTTTTCCCATTCCAGGTCTTGCCGCTACAATAATCAAATCCGAAGGCTGCCAACCAGAAGTAATTCTATCCAAAGCTGTAAAACCAGACGGAACACCAGTCAAACCAGACTCATTTCCAGCCATTTCTTCCAACTGCTTCACCGCTTTCGTCACCAGCGAGCTCATACTTTCAGAACCTCTACTTAAATTCTGTTCCGTAATTTCAAAAAGTCCTTGTTCCGCTTTATCTAATAAATCAAAAACGTCGGTTGTATCTTCGTAAGCATCTTTAATAACCGTTGTCGAAATACGGATTAATTCTCGTTGAATATGCTTTTGAGCAATAATTCTGGCATGGAATTCAATATTCGCAGCTGAAGCAACACGATTCGTTAACTCCACCAAATAATATGCTCCACCAATAGTTTCTAAAGCACCTTCTTTCTTAACTTCCTCCGTAACCGTCAGTAAATCAACAGGTTGCATTTTTTCAAACAACTTCATAATAGATTTGAAGATGATTTGATGTGCTTTAGAATAAAAACTTTCCGGACGTAAAATATCAATGACGACAGTTAAAGCATCTTTATCCAACATCAATGCACCCAAAACTGCCTCTTCTAAAGGCAAAGCCTGTGGCTGCACTTTCCCGAACACATAACTCGATAAGTCATCGTTCCGCTTATTCTTTCCCCTCAAATTCGCTGTTTTCTTTAGTGAATTTTCACTATTTTGATTATCTGCCATTACCTTAAGAATCTATGTCGTTTAACTGAAATATTATAGATTTTAGACCATGCTGTTATCGGATTTTAGACATTTACTTCGTAAATTATTAGAAATTATTCAAACCTTGATTTTCGTAATTTCTAAAAAACATTTTACTGAAATTATGAAAATCGTATTGTCAAAAGTTTTAATAATAAAAATATGACGTATCTAAAATCTCCTGTCTGAAAGCACAGCGGTCTAACTAATATAATATAACAAATTTACTGCTAATTTTATAGAAAACAATATGAATGATTTTGTGCAAAATGTGAATTTGATGTTAATAACATATGCGTTTTTATATAAAGCTGTGGAAAACTTTTTAAAAAACCCGAAAGTCCTACATATTATAGATAAGCTTATGAATAAATATATATTCAATTTTTAATAATATATAAATCCCAAAATATAGACTTATTGGTAACTTATCATTGATAATCGGTGATTCCACCATGTTTTTCAAATAAATATCAATATTTAACGCCTTATTTCAGTTTTAAAAATCTCCTAATAGCTTATGGCTAGTTATTCACGACCTAAGATAAATTATCCCAAAATGAGGTTAATAACTTTTTAATATTTTTTTTGAGCGGACACTTCTAAAAACTAATTATTACATGAAAATGTCTATTTTAAATATTTTTGTTTGACTGACCATTCGAAATATCATCAAATAAATTATAAAATTATAAATTAAACTATTTTGTTTGAATACTAACTAC
>CAWVWD010000802.1:0-1773 GCA_963933585.1 uncultured Saprospiraceae bacterium | reverse complement strand
GAAAAATTACGCAAATTTATAATTGATTTACAAGAAACGATTACGTCAATTGAGCGTTGCCGCAAACCTGTTTTGGCAGCGATTCACAAGGCTTGTATTGGCGGAGCAGTCGATATTATTGCCGCTTGTGATATGCGATATTGTACGGATGATGCGTATTTTACGATACGAGAAGTGGATTTGGGTTTAGTCGCTGATATTGGTACCATGCAGCGTTTGCCAACGATTTTGAATCCCGGAATGATGGCAGAAATGGCTTATACGGGAAGAAGTGTATTTGGTCCAGAAGCGGAGAAGATTGGTTTGGTGAACAGAAGTTATGCCACTCGGGAAGAGTTATTGACGGAAGTCCAAAAAATCGCTAAAACGATAGCGGAAAAATCGCCTGTCGTGATTAGAGGAACGAAAGAAATTTTGCTACACAAACGGGATCACACGGTTGCGGATGGTTTAGAATATATGGCAACTTGGAACGCAGGAATGTTGATGTCGGAGGATTTGCAGGAAGCGTTTAAGGCGTATATGATGAAGCGAAAGCCTGAATTTAAGGATTAAATCTCCCGCAGATTTCGCTGATGACGCAGATTTTTTTTTCGCTATTTCCGTCATGCTGAACTTGTTTCAGCATCTCCTAAGCAATAAAATTATAATACTCAAATCATAATATGGAAACATACAGTTGTAAAATATGTGGTAAAAAACATGAAATACACAGGGTTATAGATTATCCTTTACCACAACATATTTTTAAAAAAATTGATGAAAGTGAATATGATAAAAGGGTAAAAGAAGTCGATGGTATATATTTCATTGACAGGCAGTTAGTAATAATGCCAGGTGCAATTGAAATTCATTTAAAAGGTGAAGATGAACGTTTTTTTCGTTGGCAAGTATGGGTTTCAGTAACAAATGAAGAATTTCAAAAAACTGTTAAGCAATTACAAACGAAAAGTACTGAAAGTACGAGTGTTCCTTATTTCTATGGTAAGTTAGAAAGCCACTTACACTTTTATGAAAATTCATTGGGTTTACCAATTAAACTAAAATCCAATGATTTTACTATTGAATTTGAAGAAGATAACTTGCTGAAACAAGAACAAGCTCATGGAATTACAGAAGAACGAGTAGCGGAATTAATGAATAAAATGCTTTATCATACTTCAGAACAAAATGACCAAAAGCTTGAAAAAACATTTTCTGAACGATTTGATGAAATTATAGATTTTGTTAATAAAACTTTTACCTCAAAAGGTAAAAGTTTCATCATTAATATTGAAGTAAATGGTTTTGTTTCTACACAAATATTTAGTGGAAATCTTCTTGAAACAAGAGGAAAAAATAGCGATTTAGGGTTACACTTACCTTTCGATATATCTTTTGATGATGGAAAGAAAGAGTTAGAATTATTTAAGCAAACAACTTATGCTAAAGATTTCGATTATATCTATATAGATGAAATCCCTACTTATCAATTAAACGTTGGACAGGATGTGAACTATTTAAAATCACTTATTGATGAATTAATGATTGATGTTTATAAAGCTGATATAGAAGAAGTTACATTTGACACTTTTGAAGTATAAAGATTTTCGACTTAAATATTAGGAGATGCTGAAACAAGTTCAGCATGACGGAAAGGGTTAAGCTTTTAACTTGAGGAAGTTGCGAAATAGTAAATTGAATGTTTAGGAGATTCCGACCTTCGTCGGAATGACGGTCTTTATTTGGGTTTGGGATTACGAGTTATAAACAAAAGTCCTGAAAGGACGAGAA
>CAWVWD010000801.1:0-1780 GCA_963933585.1 uncultured Saprospiraceae bacterium | reverse complement strand
TAGTTCCGAATTGTGCAGAAGGCGGCGTTTTGGGTGTTTTACCTGGGATTATTGGTTCGATGCAAGCGAATGAAGTGATTAAGGTTATTACTGGAATTGGCGAACTTTTGGTGAATCGAATTTTTATTTTTGATGCTGAATACTTCACTTCGCATATCATAAAAATTAAAAAAAATCCGTCCATTTCAATTACTGAATTAACGGCATATGAGGAATTTTGTGCGACTCCAAATATCAAAACAATTACAGCGGAAGAACTCAAAGAATTGATTCATCAAAAAGCTGATTTTCAATTAATTGACGTTCGAGAATTACACGAATATGAACTTAAAAATATCGGTGGCGAACTCATTCCGTTGGCTCAAATTTTAGAACAATCGGACAAAATTGATAAAACAAAAAAAGTCGTTATTCATTGTAAATCTGGCGCGAGAAGTCGGAAAGCAATTGCGTTATTGGAAAAAGAAAAAGGGTTTGAAAATCTTTGGAATTTGGAGGGCGGGATTGAACGATGGACGGCTGACGAAAGACGATAAACAAAGGACGAAGAAAGCTATTGATTGCGGAATGTGATGATTTTTGGTTTTGACGATGAAAGATTTATTTGAGGAATGATTTTTAGAATTTAAAATCTATCATTATTTTAATTGAATTATGATTTGGATAGAGACGCACAAAATCGTATTTTTCTACAGATAGAATAATCCAAATTAGGACTAAAAAACAACTAACCTTATTAAATTCATATCCTGAATTTTTTGAGGAACTATTAGGTAGTAAAGCATTGGTGAGCGGTATTGTTTTGGTGAAAACGGTGTCGGTTCTCCGAACCTCACGAAATAACTCAAATTTCTATTTTCTACAAACGGATTCGGTTCTCTGAACCTTACTTTGACTGCAACAAGGTTCAGTGAACCGAATCCGTTTGTAGAAAAGTAATATTATCAATGATTTTGAGGTTCGGAGAACCGACACCATTCGTCTTACCAAAATTTGTACCGCTCATTAATGGTAATAAAGGGGTTGAAAACGAGGTCAATGAACGATTAGGCAGATTAATTAAACTGTAAAAATTAAAAAATTAATAAAAAATAAATCCGACGGAAGTTCTAAATACGTTAGATAATACAATTGAAACCTTAGAAAAAGGTTTCAACCCGAATTATTAAACTCAAAGGAACCGGAAAATATTGATAAACAATTTGATGAGGTGATTAAATTGGCTCTAAAGGTAAAATTGCAGTATGAACAAAGATGGTTAGAAAATCTAATAAAATCATTGGATAATGAAGCCGTTGATGTGATGCAAGTAAAAGCAACTGCTATGAAAATTGAAAATGCGTTTCATATAATTGGCGAAGCATCGTAAAATTAAAAACAGGCTTTACATAATATAAAGCCTGCTTTCAGTAGTTATTTAAACTTTCCCTTCAACTTTGATAAGCTGCAAGTTTTCGTCTTCAATTCTTAGAAGATTCCCAATCCCCGAGAAAATTCAGGGCAGGCTAAATTGGGAATGACAGAAAATTTACGAAAAAAATATGCATCAATCTGTCAAATCCGTGTTCCCATCATACGCTACTCTTTCCCAATAGAAATCAAATTTGTAAAAATCCGAAATGCTCCTGGAACGCCTGCTGGCAATTCTCTAAACCAAGAATAGCCGCTATAAATGTAATAGCCTTCGCCATATTCTGCGACCAATAAACCACCATCTTTTGGTGTTTCACCTGGATCATTTGCAGAAAGAATTGGCGTAAAAGCCTTATCCCATTCGTTT
>CAWVWD010000800.1:0-1781 GCA_963933585.1 uncultured Saprospiraceae bacterium | reverse complement strand
ATTGGATGAAGCGATTGCTTTGCCGACTGATTTTTCGGCAAAAATTGCGAGAGACACACAAAAATATTTACAAACAGAAACAGGAATTACGAAAGTCGTTGATCCTTGGGCAGGTTCGTATTATGTGGAATATTTGACGAAAGAGATTGCCGATAAGGCATGGAAATTAATCGAAGAAATTGACGAAATGGGTGGAATGGCGAAGGCAATCGAAAATGGGTTTCCAAAGCTAAAAATCGAAGAAGCTGCAGCTAAAAAACAAGCTCGAATTGATAGCGGAATTGATAAAATAATTGGTGTCAATCTTTTTATTAATCAAGATGAAGAAGAAACATTAGATGTTTTAGAAGTTGATAATTCGGCAGTTCGAAAAGCACAGGTTGATAAATTGCAAAAAGTAAAGGCAAATCGGGATGAGGTTGCGGTTCAAGCAGCTTTAAAAGCAATTGAAGTTGGTGCAAAAGGCGATGCAAATTTATTAGCATTAGCCATAGAAGCAGCAAAATTACGAGCAACTTTAGGTGAAATTTCTGATGCAATGGAAATACATTTCGGACGTTTCAAAGCGACAACGCAAACGATAAAAGGAGCTTATGCTAAAGCAATTATGAACGATTCAGAATTTCAAAAGGCAAGGGAATTATCAGATAAATTCTATCAAAAAGAAGGTCGTCGTCCTCGAATTATGATTGCAAAATTAGGACAAGATGGACATGATAGAGGGGCAAAAGTCATAGCGACAAGTTTCGCAGATATTGGTTTTGATGTCGATATGGGTCCGTTGTTTCAAACGCCCGAAGAAGCAGCTCGTCAAGC
Source organism: uncultured Saprospiraceae bacterium (assembly GCA_963933585.1). Lineage (GTDB taxonomy): Bacteria > Bacteroidota > Bacteroidia > Chitinophagales > Saprospiraceae > CAWVWD01. The sequence goes on along the minus strand of CAWVWD010000800.1, from coordinate 965 downwards.
GGCTGAAAATGATGTGCATATTTTAGGCATTTCGTCGTTGGCTGCTGGTCATAAAACACTCGTTCCGAAAGCTTTGGAGGCTTTAAAATCCATTGGTCGGGAAGATATTATGGTCGTGGTTGGTGGTGTGATTCCGCCGCAAGATTATCAGTTCTTGTTTGATTTGGGTGTCGTTGGTATCTTTGGTCCTGGAACGGTAATTTCTAAAGCCGCTGGGGCGATTTTGGAGATTATGCTTGTTCCATAGGTACACGACCATAGGTACAACCTATGGTTACTCATATTCAACCCTTTCAGGGTTTTGCGATTTTAAATGACCTTAGAAAGGTCAAATATGAATAACCGTAGGTTGTATCTACGGATTTTAAAATTAAACCTATGAAAAATGCCACATACCAAACTAATTTACCACATTGTTTTCGGTACAAAATACCGAAGAAAAGTCTTGACAAAGGACAAACGAACCGATTTATTTAAGTTTATTTGGGGAATTTTGGAAAAGAAAAAATGTCATTTATATCGCATGAATGGCGTTGAAGACTATATTCATATTTTGACAAGTATGAGGACGACAATGGATGTTGCTAATTTGGTAAAAGATATAAAAGTTGCATCACATTTATGGATTGAGGAAAACGAAATTTTTCCTGAGTTTATAGAATGGCAAGTTGGTTATGGTGCATTTACAGTTTCTGCTTATGAAAAAGATGGCTTAATTGAATATATTAAAAATCAAGAAGCTCACCATAAAATTGAAACTTTTGAAGATGAATATCGGAGATTATTGAAAGAACACGATATTGATTTTGACGAAAAATATTTATTTGATGAATAATTAATATTCCACGGGTACAATCCCGAGTACTCGGGACTACTCGTATTCAACCCTTTGAGGGTTAGTACATGGATAAACCCTGAAAGGGTTGAATATGAGTAACCATAGGTCGTACCTATGGACACACACG
>CAWVWD010000799.1:0-1783 GCA_963933585.1 uncultured Saprospiraceae bacterium | reverse complement strand
TAACTTTGGATTTACATGAGCCAAAAGTTCCTCCAAACTTTCTACAACTTGAGATTCACTTGCTTCCAAACCGATTTCCGAAAGGTTCACCAAGGCTATCGGCTGAGGTAATCCTAATCCAACGACACAAATTTGTTCAATAAAATTATTAGCAGCAAATTTTGCTTCAATCGGTGACGGAATCACGTATTTTCCTTTCGCCGTTTTGAAACTATCTTTCACACGACCAGTTAATTTCAAATAACCGTCCGAAGTAATTTCACCTTGATCACCAGTATGAATCCAGCCGTCACGTAAAATATCAGCAGATTGCTCAGGAGCATTATAATAACCCAGCATATTCCAAGGAGCTTTCGCCAAAACTTCGCCTGTATCTGGAGCAATTTTCAACGTAACATTATCCATAGGTTTTCCAACTGTTCCATACTTAATCCCGTCCGCAGGCATCAACGTACAACCAGCACAGTTTTCTGTCATTCCATAAACCTCTTGAACCTTCATACCTAATTTCTGATACCATTTTAATAAATGTGTTGGCATCGGAGCAGCACCAGTTATCAAGATTTTAGCTTTATCTAAACCTAAACCTTCACTAATTTTTTTACGAATAACATTATTAATAATCGGAATTTTCAATAAGATATTTAAGCGGCTCTGTGGCATTTTACCTAAAATACCCAATTGAAATTTCGTCCAAATCCGAGGAACTGCCAAGAAAACTGTCGGCTGTGTATCTTTCAAGTTCTGAGCAAAAGTATCCAAAGATTCTGCAAAAGAAACCGAACCACCAGTCGCAAGACTTGCTGCTTCCACAATATTTCTTTCTGCAATATGATTCAAGGGTAAATAAGAGAAAAAGCGATGTTCTTTCCCTTCAAATAACTGCAACATATTACTTTGTCGCTCATTATCCAATAATCGAGAAACTGCTCCATAATCTAACATCACACCTTTCGGTGTTCCTGTCGTTCCGGAAGTGTATATAATGGTATATAAATCCTCTGATTTTGGATAATATTCTTGTGAAATTGGTTCGTGTTTCGCCACCAAATCATCCCAAGTTTCATAACCAGTAATCTCAGAATTACCTGGCAAATGAGGAAGCGTAATACAATGAATATCATCAGAAACACCAGATTTTTGCTGTTCCCAAGTTTCTAACTTTCCTAAAAATAAAACTTTTGTATTGCTTAGAGTCAAAACCTCACTTAATGAATCAGCCGTTAATGTTGCATAAAAAGGAACAGAAACATGTCCGCTCATCATTATCGCTAAATCCGCCATTATCCAATGAGCAGAATTTTTAGATAAAAGACCAATATGAGATTTTTCAGGTAAATTCATTGCTTTTAATGCCGCTGCCATACTTCGAGCTTGTCGTCCGACCTCTGCCCATGTATACGTTTTCCAAGTGCCATTGACAGGCTGCTTTAAATAAACCTCATTGGCTTTACGCTTCTCAAAGTCATAGAAATAATCTAAAAGTGTCTTTGATGCCTTTAATATTGTACTCATAAGTCGTAGATTTTATTGGTTGTAATTTTGGTTTCTATCTCCAAATATAAACAAATTTCTGATTTTTCAGATATGTTATAAAATCAGAAGTGCCCATTCCATTGATACAATACTAAGCAAAAAACCAAATGAAATAAAAGCATCTCAAAATTAAAGCATTTTTTATTAAACTTGTTTAATCGAAGATATAATTTTTAATCTTAGCAAGTCAGAATTATCGAAAATCGTCAAAAAGCCTAGAAAAGTTAAGTCAATAACTCTTTATAAT
>CAWVWD010000798.1:0-1785 GCA_963933585.1 uncultured Saprospiraceae bacterium | reverse complement strand
TTTCGCCTCAATATTCGTAGTCGAATAACCTTTCACAAACGGCAAACTCAATACCTTGCCACCTTTCGCCAAAACTATATCGGCACCGATAATCTGATTCGGTTGATAATCGCCACCTTTTACCAAGATGTCTGGCTGTAAGAGCGAAATCAATTCAAACGGCGTATCTTCTTCAAATTCCACAACCAAAGCCACAAAATCTAAACTTGCCAACGTAAATTGTCGAGTCAAATCATCATTAATTGGACGATGCGAACCTTTCAGCCGACTCACCGAAGCCTTAGAATTCAAACCAATAATTAACTTGTTGCCCAAATCTGCAGCATCTGCCAAATAATGCAAATGTCCGTAATGCAGCATATCAAAACAGCCATTCGTAAATACCGTTTTTTTACCCTCCGTTTCCCAAGATTCTACTGTCTTTTTTGCAGTTTCCCAATCTTGAATTTTATTTTGAATTGCTTCAAACGTCTTTTTCATTGTTCTAATTTTTCACAAAAATATTAAACCGAAACCATTTTTTATGCTTTTCTTATTATTCCTCTTAAATTTGTATTTAGTATATTCCTAATTTTTAATTAAAAATTCCTAATTCAAATTATGTTACAATTCGATTTTAAAAAACGGGTTCGGTACGGAGAAACTGACCAAATGGGATATTTGTACTATGGTAATTACGCACAATATTACGAAATCGGCCGTGTAGAAACCTTGCGAAGTATAGGTTTTCCTTATATTCAGTTAGAGGAAGAATTTGGCGTGATGATGCCGGTGATGAGTATGCAGATGCGATTTCTTCGCCCAGCAAAGTATGATGATTTGGTAACTATTCGCACGATTTTGCAAGATTTTCCCGATAAACGAGCTTGGTTCAAAACCGAATTATATAACGAAAAAGGAAAATTACTTAATGCTGGCGATATTCGTTTGGCATTCGCAGATATGAAAACAGGAAAAGGTTGTCCGCCGCCACAAGCGTTGTTGGATGCTTTGAAAGCTTATTTTTAAAATGGAGAAAGTATTTATAATCAATACAGAAGCGGAATTGCCTCGCTTAGTGGAGGAATTTTTAACTTTTGCTAATGGCAGAAAAAAAGTCGTTTTGTACGGACAAATCGGTGCAGGAAAGACGACTTTTGTCAAAGCATTTTGTCAAAAAATACAAACAAACGAAAGAGCGAATTCACCTACTTTTTCATTGGTAAACGAATACGAATACGCGGACGGTTTGATTTATCATATGGATTTGTATCGCCTGAAAACATACGAAGAAGCGTTAGATATTGGCATCGAAGATTATTTATACGACGAACACTATTGTTTCATAGAATGGGCAGAATTGATTGAAAATATTTTACCGGATGATGTAATTGTTATGCGATTTGAAACAATGGAAGATAGGCGTCGTAAAGTATCTTTTAGCATCTAAAATCTTCGTTGGTATGACGGCCTTCATGGCGTTTTATTTTATAAAAATTTCAAATTTCTTGACAAAAATTATTCTGCATATACCGAAAAATTAAAAATCATGAAAAATATATTTCTTAAAGCTAAGCATTGGCAACTGTTTGTACTAACGTTTGTAATTCCTTTCGTGATTCAAGGAATTGGAATGTCTCAATTTTTTGAATTTTTTCAGTTATTGGGCACAATGGAAGAATCTGGCGATATTTCTCCGGCAGCTATGATAAAACCTATATCTAATTTTTTTGGATTCATGATGGTTGTGTCTGCACTTGTTGGAGTTGTTATGTTTGGTTGGAATTGGATTACAAGGTAAAATAC
>CAWVWD010000797.1:0-1788 GCA_963933585.1 uncultured Saprospiraceae bacterium | reverse complement strand
ACCGGTCACCCCGTTATAATCTCGATTCATACCGAAGAAGTTTTCATTATCACCGTGAGTGGTTAGGCGAACATTATTAATTGCATTGTAACAAAAATCGTCTGGTAGGTTTAATCCTGCTGCTAAAATCTTTGACGCAGTCACTTTTGCCTCATCAGAAGCATTAATTTCTGCTGCTCCACGCATCCAACCCTCATATAATTGACCTAAGCGTTCTTTATTTGCAGCGATATAATCCTTTTTCGCAATGAACACATCCGCAATAATATTTGATGCATTTTTAGTACTTTCCAATACCTTTGCCCCACGAACTTTTTCCACACAATCTTGATCATCTGGACTCCAAACAACAGCTGCATCCACCTGTCTACTTTTAAATGCTGTTGCCGCATTAATTGCACTTTCAACTTCAATGATATTAACATCTTTGGTCGTCAAACCACCGGCATCCAATAACCAAATTAAGAAACTATGAGAAGGTGTTAAAGCCGCTACAGCAATAGATTTACCTTTCAAATCTGCGACTGAATTAATTCCACGATTCACAACAATCGCATCTCCACCTCTTGACCAATCTGACTGAAAGACAACTTGAGCATCCAAACCACTTGCTTCTGTAGGAAAAGCGTCAATTGTACACCATAATAAATCGACTTCACCGGCATTGAAAGCATCCCGAGAAGGCACAAAATAATCTAAAACTTTAAATTTTACAGCGAAACCATGTTCTTTATAAAACCGAGAAGCTTTTGTTGCTTCAAAGCCATTATTCCAATATTGTCCACCAGCGTATCCACCCCAAGTTACAACACCAATATTAATAATATCATCTTTATCCGTTACCAAATCACCAGTTTCAATCTGTTCTCGACCACTGTTGTCATTATTAGGAGAAGGAATTAGACCATCTAATACACCGGCCATCGATAATCCAAAATATAAACCACCTACGAGTACAACAACTATTAGTAATTTTGCAAAAGGTGTTAATCGTGTTTTTCCTGCCATTTTATTTTCTTAGATAAGATTTTTAGAGTTTTACTAAATTCAAAATAGTAATCTCCAAAAGTCTGAATTATTAATAATATTAATTCTAAACAGGATTTACAAAATAATCATAGTTTTGAAAAAAAAATCTATAAAATTCAGTAAATCCTGTCAAAAGAATTAGTCAAAGAATTTATTATACTGATTATCATGTGGTATTTCAGCTGCTTTTTTGATAGGAGCATTTAAGTCTAAAGTACTCATATCGTTATTTGCATCTAACAATAAATTTTCTTTTTCCTCCCCTAATAACAAAGAAGTACCTTCTTTTTCCCATTTCTCTAATAATGACATTCCTTGTTCTTCAAAAACACCATTTTGTAAATCCACAGAATCCATGAAGTTGGTAGATAAATCCATGAAACGTTCCATCTCACCAATTTTTTGACTCACATCATCCGCAATTGCTTCCAAAGCCATATCAAACATTTCACGTTTGTCACCATTACCAGAAATAATACTCATTGCAGAATTCATGGCAGAATGAGAAGCGTGTATCGCTTTACGTTCTGTTTCTTTGACAGAAACTTGATCTTTCAAGTCTTCCATCATAATTTCAGAATTTTCGTACATTTTCACCAAAACACGGTATAAGACTTCCATCTTTTTGTACAAATCTTCCAATTTTACATTTGATTCTTTCAAGCGACCAGCTTTACGAGCTTTCAAAACCATTACGTTTTGTTTTTCACGCTCTTTTGCTTTGTTTGCCACTGCTAAGTTATTAGCAATTTCTTTTTT
>CAWVWD010000796.1:0-1795 GCA_963933585.1 uncultured Saprospiraceae bacterium | reverse complement strand
AAATACCTCTAAATAAAAATTAATAAAACCAATAAAACCAATAAAACCAGATTAAAAATGAATAAAAACATAGCGATAAAAGCCTCTTTATTTATTAATTATTTTGTCTTTGCGATATTATTGAATAGCGTTGGGATTGTGATTTTAAAATCACAGGAAGTGTATGGTGTAGATGAATTACAAGCGAGTACTTTAGAGCTTTTTAAGGATTTACCGATTGCGATTGTTTCATTTTTGATTGCGTCATTTTTACCCAGAATTGGTTATAAAATAGCAATGTTGGCGAGCTTAGCGTTTGTGACTTTGGCGTGTATTGGGATGTATTTCGGTAACTCTTTCGGTGCTGCTCAACTGTTATTTGCGGCCGTTGGCGTATCGTTCGCTTTAATCAAGGTTTCGGTTTATTCTGCCATCGGTTTAGTGACCGAAGGCGAGAAAGAGCACAATAGTTTGCTGAGTCAAATCGAAGGTGTTTTTATGTTCGGAATTGCTTTAGCGTACTTCCTTTTTCCTGCGTTTAATAAAGTAGATGATCCGAATGGTTGGTTAAATGTTTATTGGCTTTTGGCTGGTTTATCTGCTATTTCCTTCGTATTTTTATTGCGTGTAGATTTTGCAAAAGAGGAAATCCCCGAAGGTTCAAACCTTACGGACGATTTAAAACAAATGGGACTTTTAATGACAAAAGTCTTGGTCATCGTCTTTTTAGCGAGTGCATTTTTGTTCGTTATGGTCGAACAAGGTATTATGACTTGGCTTCCAACTTTTAATGATAGAGTATTGAACCTTCCGCAAAACGTGAGTATTATGATGGCGAGTATTTTAGCCATTTCGTTAGGCGTCGGTCGGATTTTGGCAGGTATTTTAGCACAAAAATTCTCTTGGTTTTGGATTCTAACATTTTGTATCATCGGAGCGATGGCATTAGTAACTTTCGTTCTTCCCGAAACCATAAATATCAATGTCGGCGAAATCAACAGCATTACCGATATACCATTAATTGGCTTCGCGTTTCCGTTAGTCGGACTATTTATCGCACCAATTTATCCGATGCTAAATTCCGTCGTTTTGAGTGCGTTACCGCAACGTTTGCACAGTCCGATGACTGGTTTAATCGTTGTTTTTTCTGCCTTAGGAGGTACTTTAGGTTCTCGAATTATCGGTTACCTTTTCAAAACTTTAGGAGCTGAAACTGCTTTTTATTATACTTTAATTCCAATGGGTTTGCTTTTAGTCGCTTTATTTTTATTGAAACGATTGACCGCGAAAGAGACGGCATATAAAAACCTATGAGATTTTTAAAACTTCATAGGTTTAATCTTTGAAGTTCAACTAAAAAAAAACATGAAAACACCAGAAGAAATATTTGGCGATTTATTCATTGATATGAATAAAAGTAGCTTGTGGGCAGATGCTAAAGCCATTGCAGACGCGATGCCGAAAGCACTGCCCGAGGAGATTTTGGAGGCTTACGCCAATGAAAAAAATGCAACCGATTTTGATTTAATGGCTTTCGCCAACATGCATTTTAAGTTTCCGAAAGCTGGTGAATCGGGCTTTGAAAGTGATACATCAAAATCGCCAGAAGCACATATCGAAACACTTTGGGAAGTATTAAAACGTTCGGCTGATGAACCTCAAGAAGGCAGTTCACTTATTCCATTACAACATCCATATATCGTTCCTGGTGGGCGATTTAATGAGATTTATTATTGGGATTCTTACTTCACGATGTTGGGATTACAAGTCAGCAAACGCAACGATTTGATAGAAGGAATGGTAAAGAATTTTGCCT
>CAWVWD010000795.1:0-1803 GCA_963933585.1 uncultured Saprospiraceae bacterium | reverse complement strand
AAATTAAGAATTTTTAATAACTGAGTATATTTTTTTTTAATAAATATTAATAAAAAAAATTTATACGATTTCCCAAATTTATTTTTCACTTATTTTATCTTTAAATTTGAAGCTATAAAAATAATAGGTATAATGATAAAATAATTATACCATAACACCACAAAACCTACACTTATGATCACAACATTTGAATTCGGAACGCCTGCCTATGACGAGTCTGTCAGATTACGACATGATATTCTGCGGGAGCCTTTAGGAATGGTCTTTTACGCTGAGGATTTAGCGAAAGAATATGACCAAATACATATTGGCTATTATAACGAAAATGCCGTTATGGTCGGTGTTTTAATTCTACACGATTATGGAAATAATATTGTAAAAATGCGACAAGTTGCCGTAGCGAAAAGTCAACAAGGAACAGGAGTTGGGAAGAAAATGGTTGCTTTTTCAGAAGTCTATGCTCGACAGAATGGCTTTACAAAAATGATTCTACACGCTCGTGAAGTTGCCTGCACATTTTATGATAAGTTGGACTATAATAGAATCGGGGAACAATTTGATGAAGTAAATATTCCTCATTTCAAGATGGAGAAAGAATTGTAAAAGTAATCGGTAGTAATGCCGTATATTTTGAATTAAATATTTTTTATAAAAAATTGATAATCAAACCTGACAGATTTTTTCAATAAACAGCTAAATATTTAAGTAATGATTAAATCCGGCTAATTAAATGGTCAACAATAGAATTGATAGCAAAAAATCTCTTGAAGTTCTTGATATTCAAAAAAGTATTGAAAAATTTGAATAAATATAACTGCACAAATAGAGTGTTTTTCTGTAGAATAAAATATTAGGCTGCCCTTCTAAGATTATAAGTTTCACTATCGCTTAAGTTTAGCCATTCTTCTGAAGTTCTAAAATGACTCCTTTGAAGTTTTAAGAAATCAGGCTTTTTTGACTTTTTTGGTAAATCAATCATATTAGAGCGATACCAATATTTACAAGCTGTGGTAGCCCTTTATCTTGATGGAATATTTAAAATTAGGATATTAGATAAAGGATTTTTTTTAAATGCTGCCCATCTTATCCAACTTTCAGAGAGATAACCAAATATTACATCAATAGAAAAATATACTTTGAATACTGCCAAAATTGATGCTTAACAATAACAGTACACATACTATTAGACTTGTAAGCCTTGTAAAATCAATGACTTTAGCTTTTTCCTGTCAGAACGAGTGGCAAAAGGAACGCTTTTTTATTGATTTTAAATAAATGGTCATATTTAAGCTCAAAATTTCGGCTCTTCCAGAAGTATCTAATATCTCAAATCTAGTTGCAAAGTGCTCTAATATCTCTATTGCTGTGAAGCATTTAATGCTGAATATTTTTAAACCTATGATGGGTGGGTAATTTGATTATTTGATTGCTAAAAATAAATGGCTAATCAAATAGTTAGACAATTGAACAATCAAAATAACTATGCAAAAAATAACCTATAACGAAACGTTTGTTGATTTTAAAGAGAAGACTTCTATTCAACATGTAGAAGATGGCAAAACTACTTGGTATAACTTTGATACGACGGATGATGAAGCCGTTCGACAGGCTGGTTATTTCTTTGATTGGCATCACCTCTTAGTGGAGGATATTGTAGATGACAGTCGGCATTTACCGAAAATTGATGCGTTTGAGGATTATATTTTCTGCTCCTTGCGATTAATGGAAGTCAAAAATTCTGAAATAGTGGAAGAACACATCAGCTTTATTCTAGGTAAGAATTATTTGATTTCGTTTCAGGAA
>CAWVWD010000794.1:0-1806 GCA_963933585.1 uncultured Saprospiraceae bacterium | reverse complement strand
AACGCCAGCCGCTTTTGCTGCACCGACGGCTCCTGTTGTTTCAATAATTTCAATTGTACAATCTGTTAAAGTCGCAATCGTTTCTGCAAAAATATTGGATTGAAATAAATTGTCATTTCCAACTCGCATCACGTTTATTTTAATTCCCATTTCTTTGAGAATATTGATACCGTAAACAAACGCAAACGCTATTCCTTCCAAACCTGCTCGAAAAAGATGTGCATTCGTGTGTCGATTAAAATTCAAACCACTGATGTGTGAGCCGATATTTTTATTTTCTAAAACCCGTTCTGCTCCATTGCCGAAAGGCAAAATCACCAAATCATCTGCACCAATCGGAACTTGATTTGCCATGAAATTCATTTCTGAATAAGACAAATCTTTTCCTGCGATTTGTTTTAGCCAACTATTTTGAATTCCTGCTCCATTGATACATAACAAAACACCAATCCGCTGATTATCAATTGTATAATTCACATGGGCGAAACCGTTAACACGTGATTTTAAATCAAAAAGTAGTTGGTCCGTTACGGCATAAACCACACCTGAAGTTCCACCAGTTGCAGCGACTTCGCCATTATTTAAGACATTTAGGGAAAGTGCATTATTGGGTTGGTCACCCGCTCGATAAGTGATTGGAATATTTGGTGATAAGCCTAATTCTTTGGCTGCTTTTTGGGTTAATTTGCCTTGAATAGAAAAAGTATCGTGAATCGTTGGGAAAATATTTTCATTAAATTTATACTGATTTAAAATATCTTTTGACAATTCACTTTTTTTAAAATCCCAAAAAATGCCTTCGGATAAGCCAGAAACTGTGGTCGTAATCTCATTCGTCATTTTTAGGACAATGAAATCTCCTGGCCACATAATTTTGTAAATCTTAGCATAATTTTCTGGTTCATTTTCCTTTATCCAAGCTAATTTGGAAGCCGTAAAATTCCCTGGAGAATTCAATAAACTGGTCAAACATTTTTTTTCGCCAATTGCTTCAAAAGCTCTATTTCCAATATCGACCGCTCGGCTATCACACCAAATTATGGCATTTCGAATCACTTCCTGATTTTCATCCACACAAACCAAACCATGCATTTGATAGGCAATTCCAATAGCTTTTATTTCGTCTTTGTTAATATTGGCTTTCGCCAAAACAGCTTTAGTGCTTTCGCAAACATAAGTCCACCAAAGATTAGGGTTTTGTTCTGCGAAGTTCGCTTGTGTAGAAATGATTTCCATTTCAAAATCGGGAAATTTGGCGGTTGCAATTGTCTTTCCACTTTCTACCTCCACAATTGCCACTTTAATACTTGAACTACCGAGGTCGTAACCGATTAGATACATATCATCTTTTTATTGGTGAAAAATCTGAGTTGAAAAGTATGGCATTTTGTACCAATAAAGATATGGATTCTTCTACAAAAAGGTAATTTTCAAGGTTCTTTGACAAACTTTGCTAAACTCAAGTAAATTACGATTTCCGTAGCGGCTGTCTTTATCTACCATAATCGTTTCAATACCTTACGGCAACTAAAGAAACTCGCTACGAGCAAAAATTATCAAATAAACTTCTAATTGCTTTTATTCATACTTCAGATGCTGGCGATATAGAGACCAATAATCACGAAAAAGAAAAAAGCTGCGAAGAATATTTTTTTTTTCATATTACGGCATCTATTATTGAAAACTCCTCAAACATCGACATAATAATACAACGGAAAAATATTAAAAAATATCATGTAAAGATTGAATATCATTTTCCAACACCATAATCTACTTTTTCAATAAATGACAAAGGCGTTTTATTGG
>CAWVWD010000793.1:0-1808 GCA_963933585.1 uncultured Saprospiraceae bacterium | reverse complement strand
GGATATATATAAATAATTATAAGTTAATTATTATTTAATTATAAGTTAATTATTATTTAATTATAAGTTAATCTTAAATCACTCAATATCCTTTTGAGAACGTGACCTTTGATTGTAGATATTCCAAGAGGAAGACAAACTTAGGAAAATCTTATTCAAGATTTGAATATTCAACAAAAAAAGACGTTAAGACACGCAAAATTCACAAAGACCTTTTATTCTTTGCATCATTTTGCGTGTTTTAACGTCCTTTCATTCAAAAGTCATCAAAAAAGCGTTCTTACATTTTTACAAAACGCTTCGTAATCAACATATTATCCACATTTATACGAATAATATACATTCCCGAATCTAACTCATTCACATCAATCGTCTGACGATTTTCCGTAATATGCGTACTTTCAGATTTTACCAATTGACCATTTATGGTATAAATATCAATCTGTGCATCCGAAGTAATCGCTTGATTAAAAACAATATCAAACTGATTCCGAACCTGATTTGGAACAATTGTAACGTCATTCGATTCATCCGTCATTAATACAGAAATTACTCGATGATTTTCCGATTGTCCATCAAAATCCACTTGCTGTAAACGGTAATAGTTCAAACCATTCACCGGACTTTCGTCAATAAATACATATTCTTGAAGCTCGTAAGTCGTTCCCGCTCCTTCTACCCTATCAATCGTTTCAAAGTTTTTTCCATCTGAACTGCGTTGAATATTGAAGTAAGCGTTGTTTTCTTCCGTTGCTGTTTGCCAAGTTAGGATTGTAGTTTCGTTGTATAATTTTGCAGATAAATTTAGGAGTTCAACGGGTAAGACTTGTCCTGCTGTCCCGGGAGAACCTAAATCTCCCGAAGTCATTGCTTGTGTTGCCGCTTGATAATCAGAGCCGCTGGTTGGCCCTTGCGTTATACCTGTAACATGACCACTCAAACTAATAATTTCGTGGGCAATTCCTGCATCAAAACTATTTCCATTTGAATAATTCACTCGACAAATTTCTGTACCATTTGCATCCAAAATAATTTCGTCAGCACTATTCCCTAAAGTTATTCCACTATAAATATAATTAGGATTCGCATCGGTATTACTCGCATCACGCCCCAAAACTAAAAACCCATGTGCAGGAATAACCGTTGTTCCATTTGCAGATGAAATCGTGTGACTATCCGTTCCATTATCTTTAATTATCCAACCCTCCATATCAATTGCCGCATTTGTCGTATTGTATAGTTCAAAATATTCTCCAACACCGTCAGTTAAATTATTGGGATCCGCCATATATTCGGAGATAATTAAATCCCCCGGAGATTCCGCTATTTCTGTAATGTCAAATGTATTAGAAGTCATATTACTAAAACCAGCTGCGGCTGCCGTTAAAGTCAGATTTGCACCAATTGCCGTATGCGTCAAAGTCGAAAAAGTAGCCGTTCCAGAATTTGGTATTGCAGTTACCGGTGTTATTGTTAGAATTCCCGTGGACGTAATTGAAACCGTAGATATGAAATCTTCATCAATATTTCCATTTACGTCTATTCCATTCACGATTACATCCGACATCATGTTATTCTTAAAAATATTTGTGGGCTGAGTAGAAAATATAATTGAAGTAGCGACAACTTCTATTTGATTCTGATTATCAACAGATTGTATTGTCTGAAATTCAAAAAATGAAGAAGTCCCATCCATCGGTGCTACTATATTTCCATCTGTTATTTGAAAAACAAAATCTTCTTTATCAATCGTTATTTCTGAGATATTCTGATTCAAAGAAATCCGTAAACTAATAGTTTTAGATGTT
>CAWVWD010000792.1:0-1812 GCA_963933585.1 uncultured Saprospiraceae bacterium | reverse complement strand
CATTTTACGAAAGTAATACTTATTTTAACATCACTAATTTCGTGCGTTTAACCTATAAAAAGTGTTTGAATTACGACTGTTTGCTTCGAGTACTTGGCCGTTAGAGCGTCAATAGTTTATCGTTCATAATTCATAGTTAAAAACGGTCAAAAACTTTTGAGCCATTGCACTACTATTATTCTAACGATTAATTCATCCGAATTCGATACATTTTATCCCAATTTTTCCCCGTTACCAATAACGTTTGAGGATTAATGTAAGCGATTCCATTTAAGACTTGATCTTTCGTTTTATTCGTTGCTAATGCTGTCAAATCTAAAACACCTTCGACCAAACCATCTTTGGGATTTATCTTTAAAATAATATTCTGTCCCCAAACATTCGCAAAAATATAACCATCGATATATTCCAATTCATTGAGATAATTATAAATATTGCTATGACCGACAATTTGTAATGATTTCTTTATAATGATTTGATTATCAATGATTTTTGTGAAATATAAGTATTGCGTTCCATCCGAAATAATCAAATTTTCGCCATCTGTACAAATTCCCCAACCTTCTTTCACAGAAACGGGTAACTCTAATTCTCGAACCAACTCTAACGTTTCATAATCATATTCTAATAAGCGTCTTTCCTGCCAAGTGAGCATATAAATCTTGTCTCCAAATCTCGTAATTCCTTCCGAAAAATATTTATCATCTTGCTTTTTCTCTTCCGAATACGTTTTACTTCCAAGTGGATATTTTACCAAAAATGACTTCTTATATAATCCCGAACTTTCGTACAAAATCCCATTTTCATAAAACAAACCTTGTGTAAAACTATTGCTATTATGAAAATATTCTTGTTCTAATTTGTACGTAATCGGAGTTTCTGGAGTCTTTGAAAAAACACCAAAAGTTGCGTATTCATCATACTTTCTACCACCGTCATAGAAGTAAGTTACTTTCAATGAATTGATTCCATAATCTATATTTTCAGTTGTTAAGGCGATATTATTAGTTTGGAATTTTTTGCCATTGATTTGAATCAAAAATGAATCGACATTAAAGTTTACCGCACCAAATTGCAATTTAAACGTATCGTGTATGCGAAAACCGCTATTGTTTATGGTCGGAACATTGGAATTTATAGTAATATATTCTTGATCTTTTTTACAACTAATAAATAAGATTACAACGAGGATGAATAATAGAAAATATTTCGATTTCATTTTATAATTTTGATTTATAGATTTTTGTCAAAAGTAAAGAAATCTGTTTGAATAGAATAAAGATGATATCTTGAAATCCAACAAATCTTAACTTTCCTGTAAATAATCTTATTTCCTTACCAATTTCTAAATTCTAATCTACATTTTTGTGATGGAAGGTTAAATTAAGTAATTGGTTAAAATTAAAATGACTGATTAAAATTAAAAAAAATGCTGATTATCAGAATATTAGCACTTTAAAATGGGGCATTTATTTATTTATTTTCCATTCCGAACACGTAATTTGTAGAAAAATTAAATGTAAATAATGTTGAGGTAATAATACGTGAAGTCTTAGTTTTCTCTGCGTTTAAAAATCGAAATTAATCATGGAAATAATAAAAATTAGTAAAAATAATAGAACTGTTCAAGGTGAAATTGACTTAGCAGGTTCAAAATCGATTAGTAATCGAGCATTAATTATTCAAGCATTATGCGAAGATGAATTTCCGATTTACCGGATTGCCAATGCAAAAGATACCGAAACATTGACAGAATTATTAGCTTCAGGAAGTGATGTTTTGGATGCTGGTCCAGCAGGAACCACGTTTCGT
>CAWVWD010000791.1:0-1814 GCA_963933585.1 uncultured Saprospiraceae bacterium | reverse complement strand
ATAATGAATTAAATTAATTCGTAAAATGAAATAATTTGGTGCGTTTGCCCTTACTACTTAGAGATGCGTTGGAAAATTGACCCTGCACTCCGTGGCGGTTATTCTTCGGATACTTCTGGTTATTTGAACCCAGCAGAATTTATTAAAAGGTTTCGGCAAGTACGTTAAATATGTCAAAATACGATTTCAGTTACTTTAATATTATTTCTTTCAAAATATTTAGATAAACACAGAAAACTTTTCTAACTTTCTATCGATAATTAATTATTTACCTATAAATCTATTTCAATTATGAAAAAAAGTTTATTAATCGTTGCCCTCGTAATGTTTGCAAGTACCATTTTTGCAGCATCAAGTCAATCTTCAGCTATTCAACTATCTGATGCAATTAGTGTAACATCTTCAGATGTTGTTCCAGGTAAAAAATTGACTCTAAAAGAAAGAGTAATCTTAAAAAGAGCTAAAAAAGCCCTAAAGCAAGGTATTAAACCAAATGAAGAAGCAATTTCAAAAGGTCTTTATATTTTATTGGCTCTTATTGGATGGGGATTTTTGGGAATAGGTTTAATGAGTGACTGGGAAGGAAGTGAGTGGATTATCTGCTTAGTATTAACAGTATTATTCTATATTCCGGGATTAATTTACGCATTAATCAAAATGAAAAATTACTACTAGGATTCTTCTAATTTAAGAAAGCAAAAAGGCAAGTCAATTTAATATTGACTTGCCTTTTGTTTTTTACCGTTTTTTGAATATCTAACGGCTGTTAATAGTGGCTATTTTAGAACAACATCCAATTTTTAATTATAGTTAAGATTATTGTCCAACGAAGAAAATGGCGTTTGCCAATAAATTATTTCCACTATACCAAAATCCTCTAAAAATAGGAGAATCACACATATATATAATATCACCTCGTCCATACCGCTCTACACCAAAAGCCATTGTTTGTGAAATTTTTGGTTTCAAATTCGCACCGACAAAGCCAGAAATATGACTATCACCTTTGAACATTCCCACATTCCAAGTATTTCCTCCGAGCAATGGATAAACATACCGATTTTGTTTAATCAAATACATCGTCGTATCATAGCCATAAGCTAACGGATGCGTATTGTCCAAATATACCTTGTATATACTTCCTGCAACGGTATTAGAAATTCCTGCTCGTGTACGATCTTCATAGCGTTTTAGTCCTGTTGGATTGAATCCAAATTCTTCACGATCTCGTTCTACTGCAACGGATTTTCCTAATTCTGTATCTCGATCATTTACAAATATTTGATTAGAATTTCCTAAAGAAATGACTTTCCCACCTTTTCTAACGAATTCCATCAGCTTACTTGAAATCTGTAAACCTCCAAAACTTCCATTCGTCAATATTAATACATCGTATTCGCTCAAGTCAACTTGCTTGAAATACTCCGTATGTAAGATTGAAACTGGATAATTAATCGTTTGTTCCATATAAAACCAAACTTCACCAAAAGCAGTCGGAGAGACACCAGAACCTGCCAAAAGTGCAACTTTTGGTGGTTTGATATATTGAATACTATTCGCTCCCAAATCACTTCCTAACTTGACCATTCCTGTATTGACCGGTTTTCCCCTATGATAATTCAATTCTTTTTTTACCGCTTTCAGATTTTCAATAAAATCATCCGATGTGTTATCCGCCTTCGTAATTACCAATGCTCCACGCTTGAATTCTGTAGATTCTATAATCGTTGGCTTATTCAAAAACCGAACTTTTAAACCCTTTTTAATCACTGCCGATAAGAATTGAATGTCATCTACATTTTCCCAGGGTGTAA
>CAWVWD010000790.1:0-1815 GCA_963933585.1 uncultured Saprospiraceae bacterium | reverse complement strand
AGGAAAAACGATTTCTGTCCGAAATTCCCAAACCTCGGATAAATACAAACTATCGACCGCATTATTTCGCCCAACTCGCCAATAATAAGTCGTATCGCCGAGTAAATTAATCGGTGTAAAAATGGTATCTACAACAAAAGTATCGACTTGAATATTGGTAAAATTGGCATCAAAAGCCATTTGAATTCGATAATTATTTGAACAATCAAGACTTGTCCAAGTCATTTCGGGACGAATAAAAACCTGTTCACTGCTGTCTAATGGAAAAATTAAATCAACCGGTAATGTGTCTAAAAAAACACCATCGCCATTTTGAAAAATGGCAGGTAAAGAAAGATTATTATTGAAATAAAAATGGCTTGATTGCCCTGTGGTGTCCCAATTGATAAAACCGTTGCAGTTTGCTTTTTTATAAAAAACCACTTCAAATAAAGTATCAGAAGGAAAAATAACGGGCGTTGTCAACGTTTGCCATGAAAATGCTATTCGGCCGTAAGTCGTATCATTGATAATAATATCGTTTGGAAAAGCTAATATATTTTGAAAGTTTGGATTGGCATAAGCCGTTGTATCGTAATTTATTACCAAATCAAAACCGCCTAAATATTCCGTATTTTGAATAGTTACAGGAATAATTATCGAATCTAAAAAAGTAAAGGTTTCTTCTATTTGTACTTGAATCGTATCTAATAATTGTGTCGTAAAAGTCCGATGTCCTGACCAATAAACATTGTCTAATTCATCGACTTTTCCAACTCGCCAATAATGCGTGAACAAGGATTGCATACCGCCAATGGGCAAAATAGTATTATTTAAAAGCGTATCTATTATAATCTGCGTAAAATTGGTATCGGTCGCTAACTGAAACCGATAGCCATTGATACAATTCAAATTATTTCCGTCCCATTGAAATAAGGTATTAATGGGAATATTGCTACTATTTGGCGTTGGATAAACTAAATCAGGTATTTCCTCTTCTAAAAAATAAATTGTTCCATTGATGAAATTGGAAGGAAATATATCACCTAAATTATCCGAAACTTGTAATGTGCCGGTCCAATTAATCGGCAGGTTACAAAATTCATTCTTTTTAACTAAAGTAATCCTAAATATGGTGTCGGCTTGTGTAATCGGTGCGAGATTAAACCAACCTATAATATACAACGAATCGATTTGGTTAAATCCAAAACTGCTTCCCGCTAATCCTGTTCTATCCGCTATATTAACTAATGAAAGTTGAGTCGTATCAAACTGTATAGAGCCTGTAAATGAGCCTATTTGCTGGATACTATCAACATAAATATCGATATAAAAAGTATCATTATAGCTGTAACTTTCTAAGAAAGTAACTTCCACATCCTGACTTTGAGCAATTGAGGTAAATACACCTAAAAATAAGGTAATTAGAAATATAGAAAGGTGATTTTTAGTTAATAATCTTTTCATTTTTGGTACTTTTAGACGTTCATCATTTCGCTTTATCGGTGATAATTAATAAAAAATAACGGTTGCCCCATTCGAGCAACCGCTAAATTTAATTGTTCTTTGTGGTTATATGGTATGCTTAATTATCTATTTAATAAAACAGATTTTGTCGCAGTGTAAGTTTCGTGACCATCATTAATTATAATGGTATAAAAATACATTCCACTTGGCAAATCACTTGCATTCCAAATAACTTGATGTGTTCCTGCTGTGTGATTAGCATTTACAATTTGGTTAATTGGTTGCCCTAAACTGTTGTAAGTTGTAATGCTTACTTCTGCTGAAGTTGGTAAGGTGTATTCAATCGTCGTCATTGAAGTGAATGGACTC
>CAWVWD010000789.1:0-1818 GCA_963933585.1 uncultured Saprospiraceae bacterium | reverse complement strand
TGTACGTAATTCTCCGTCACCGTTTCGAATGCCATCTGTGGTAGAATTCGTGTACGTATAATTGAAATAAATTCCAAAACCTTTCCAGAAACCTGGTAAGAAATCTAACTGACGTTGGAATGCAACTTCAGCACCAAAAAGCGTAGCCGTTCCACCATTTTCTGGCTGGAAGCGAGTCCAAGTATCACCACCTGTAATTATGGCATCGGTATAGTTTTCATCTACGAAAGTATAAATAAAGTCATCAATACTTTTGTAAAATACACCTGCTGAAACTAAACCGATTGATTTGAAATAGTTTTCAGCCATAAAGTCAAAATTCACTGAAGTCGTTGGATTCAAATTTGAATTTCCTTGTACCAGTTCTTCGTCATCTGGACGAATATCTTGATAAGGTACTAAGTCAAAATAGTTTGGACGAGCTAATGTATTAGTCCAAGCGGCACGAATAATGAAGTTATCTGTGGCATTATATTTCAAATGAACACCCGGTAAAATATTTGTATAATTTTGAGTTGCAGATACTTGACGAATCAAGTTTTCTTCATTTTCTAATACATTTCCGGTATATTCAATCGCTGTATTTTCAATACGAATACCTGCGATAAGTGATAATTTTTGAGATAAATCCTGATTCCACATCAAGTAACCACCCAAAATCGCTTCGTTTGCTTCGTAGTTTCCTGCCAAATATTCGCTCGGTACGTCTTCACCTTCGAACAAAGTCGCATCTTGCAAATCCAATTGACCTAAAAATGCTGGGGTTACGAATGTTCCAACATTATAATCACCGGCTAAATAATTATCTTTTGAATAATCTTCGGTTGAGACCAAACTCATATTATCAAAAGTACCATCTAAAGGTGAATATTCAGAGAAGTTATTTGTACGACTTTTTTGTTTCCCTCTGTAACGAAAACCTGCTTTTACTTCACCGGAATTATTTGCAATTGTCGTTGGTAAAGATAAGTCGATACGGCTGTTATAATCTAATTCTTTAGTGTACTTATTTTCTTCTGTCAATTCATCAAATGTAAAGTTGCTTAACGCAACATCAGTCGCATTTACAGCTGTAAAAGATGGAAATTCAGTATTGTTTAAATCATAGTTTAACGCTAATCCGTCTCCTTGTTCGTAACGTACATAACGTTCAAAAGGACGTTCTTCTGATGCTTGTGCAACGCTGAAACTCCAGTCTAACTTTAAGTTTCCGAATAAATGTTCCCCACGTAACATACCATTCAAAACTCTTTGATCTTCCAAACGGCGATCATTTAAACGATTATTATAAATTGTTCCTCCGCCTTTGGTTTGTCTTCTAATTTCACCTTCCCAACCATCAATATCGCCATTTGCACCAAAAGTTGGAGCGATTGAACGATACCTTGTGCGGTAACGATTTTCTAAATCATTTCTCCAATTGTACATGGATTGAATATAAATCGTATTATTTTCATCTAACTTGAAATCCAAATTTGCAGAAATACTTCTACGCACACGCTGTACGTAATATTGACGAATATCCATTTCACCCACATAAACCAAATCAAAATCTTCGCCATTTGCATCTTCTGCGGTAGATTCCCATTCCGCTTCGACATTATCAGAACCGAAATCGTGATTGTTATAATTTGCAGAAACGACTAAACCAATTTTGTCATTTGCAAATCGATTTCCATAGACTAAACTCCCTGTCCAAATCGGTTTGTTTGTCAATAAATTCAGACCACTTGCCGCAGTTCCCGAAATACGCATGCCGTTAGAAGCCGCACGAGTGATTAAGTTGACGGAACCACCGATTGCATCCGCGTCCATATC
>CAWVWD010000788.1:0-1819 GCA_963933585.1 uncultured Saprospiraceae bacterium | reverse complement strand
GATTTTGATAGATATAGTAATTTAAAAATAATCCGCACAGATACACGTTGGATCTCAGAACCCTAAAAAAACAGGATTAGGTTTGTTCTCCTCATTCAGTAATCTTCTTGTCTTTAAGCCACGAGGATTTAAAGAACCCGACAAGTCAAAGGTTGAAGCCCGCCCTACTGATTCAATACGCCCCTTATATTAAAAATGTTAGACTCGGAAACATTGGCATCTGCACGGTTTATCTTTAACAAGTATGTTTCAAATTTGTTTACGCTATAATTATTTAATCGACGTTTCGATAAGGCAAAACTATTAAGTATTTTGATGAAAATCAAATGTTTTGACCGAATTATTTTCGGTTCATGTTTGATATTATATGAAACGCCAAGACTTCAACATACTGAAACATTACGAATCACAATATCTTTTTATAACTTTACGAATCATGAATTACAAATTCTTTTAATAATTCAATAGAACCAAATTTAAATTTTATTCACTATCTGAAAATCAAACAAAGACCATCATACCGACCTTCGTCGGTATGATGGTTTTAATTGAACCTTTAGATAGTGAATAAAAACACTGAATACTTCATATTTAATACTTAAATAAAATGGCTCCATATTTTACGAATGATGCAGTTGCATTTGGAATACTAATGCTCGTTTTAGCAATAGTTTTTGTGACATCTTCTTCTGATAAATCTTACTTCAAAGGTTTCTATCGCTATATTCCACCGATTTTACTGTGTTATTTTATTCCAGCTTTATTGAATTATCCTTTCGGCGTAATTTCTCCACATTGGTTTACCGATGCTTTATTTCCATTCTTAGAAACGAAAGGTTTGGATGGGAATACGTTAAGTTTGAGTTCGATGTCTTTTGAAGCAATTTGTACAACATTGGAAGCGAATGGCGTTACGGAAGCGGAATATTCTGCTTTTCAAGGTCATTCACAATTGTATTTTGTGGCTTCTCGATATTTGTTGCCAGCGAGTTTAATTTTGTTGTGTTTGAGTATTGACTTTAAAGCACTAATTAATTTAGGACTAAAACCTTTAATCATGTTTTTTGCAGCGACAATAGGAATTGTTTTGGGTGGACCGATTGCTGTTTTATTGGTTATGAATTTCTTTCCGGATATTATTCCAGTAGAAGGTGACCAGCTTTGGCGAGGACTTTCGACCGTTGCAGGAAGTTGGATTGGTGGCGGAGCGAATCAAACGGCGATGAAAGAGATTTTTGAGGTTTCTGATAATCTGTTCGGTTCGATGATTGTCGTGGATGTGGTTTGTGCAAATATTTGGATGGGCTTTTTATTATACGGAGCGAATATAACCAAAAAGGTAGATGGTTGGTTAAAAGCTGATTCTTCGATGATTGACGATTTGAAGAAGCGAGTGGAAGATTATCGAGCGAGTGTGGAACGGATGCCGACGACAAAAGATCTTTACATTTTAGGTGGAATCGCTTTTGGAGGCGTGGCATTATCTCATTTTGGAGCAGATGTTATTGTGCCTTTTTTAGAGCGATTTAGACCAGGTTTAGAAGCGGCTCGATTGAATTCTTTGCTTTCCGGTTTCTTTTGGTTAATCGTTATTTCTACGACGGTTGGTTTGGCTTTGTCATTTACGAAAGCTCGTAGTTTGGATGGCGTTGGTGCATCCCGTTGGGGAAGTGTTTTTATTTATATTTTGGTGACAACCATTGGAATGAAGATGAACTTGGGCGAAATTTGGCAAAACTTAGGTTTGTTTGCAATCGGAATCGTTTGGATGTTGGTTCATGTAACCATTTTATTAGTTACGGCAAAAATTATAAAAGCA
>CAWVWD010000787.1:0-1827 GCA_963933585.1 uncultured Saprospiraceae bacterium | reverse complement strand
ATGAAAGTGGAAATCAACGAGACGTTGAAAAAGGCTTATGAAGATGAACCTGTTTCTGTAGATATCGAAGCGGAAATGCAAGATGTTTACGCTCCTTATGAGCAAGTTGTAACATTACCAGCAACGACTGCAAAGACGGAGAAACGCTTGATTGATTCGATTTCTGATGGTTTGCGTCAAGCAATGGAGAAGCATGATAATCTAGTTTTGATGGGACAAGATATCGCAGAATATGGCGGTGTTTTCAAAATCACAAATGGTTTTGTGGAACAGTTCGGTCGTGATCGAGTTCGAAATACACCGATTTGTGAAAGTGCGATTGTTGGAATTGCTTTGGGATTGAGTTTGAAAGGTTATAAAGCGATGGTCGAAATGCAGTTTTCTGATTTTGCGACTTGTGGCTTTAATCAAATTATAAATAATTTAGCAAAATTACATTATCGTTGGGGACAAAATGCGGACGTTGTAATTCGAATGCCGGCAGGAGCTGGTGTCGCAGCTGGTCCTTTTCATTCCCAAACGAATGAAGCTTGGTTTACACATACGCCTGGTTTGAAAGTCGTATTTCCATCGAATCCCGAAGATGCAAAAGGTTTACTTTTAGCAGCTTTTGAAGATCCTAATCCTGTTTTGTTTTTTGAGCATAAGGCTTTATATCGTAAAATTTCTGCCCCAGTTTCGGACGATTATTATACGGTTGAAATTGGTAAAGCGGCTATTGCTCGTCAAGGTTCAAAAGCAACAATTATTACGTATGGAATGGGCGTACATTGGGCATTGGAAACCGTCGCTGCAATGAATGAGGATATTGAAATAATTGATTTACGAACGCTTCAACCGATTGATTATGAAACCATTGAGAAAAGTGTAAAGAAAACAAATCGGGTGGTGATTCTGCATGAAGATATTGAATTCGGTGGTATCGGTGGCGAAATTTCGGCTCATATTTCTGAATACTTATTCGAACATTTGGACGCTCCTGTGATGCGTTGTGCAAGTATGAATACGCCGATTCCGTTTAATGCGGAATTGGAAAAACAGTTTTTGGCAAGTGCAAAATTGGAAGAGAAATTGAAAAGGATTTTGACGTTTTAGTAGGACGTGATTGGAACATGAATTTGACGGATTTGAACGGATTTTATATTGATAAAAAACCTGTATTAATAAAACGGCACAAAAGGTGAATAATTTTGAAATAAAAGGTGATAATGGATTTCTGAAAGTTAAAATTATAAATGTCTTTGGTTATCCAAATAGGACATCGCATTTGGGCGGCTATGAATGTCGTGCGAGTATTGAAATCAACATTCCAAGTTATCAAGTAAAAGGAACATTTTACACATCAACAGGAGAAATTTTTAGATTTTATGAAGAATTAAATAAGTGCCAAAATGAATTGAAAGGAGAAGCTGAATATATAACAGCGGAACCCAATTTAGAAATAAATATAAAGTATAATAATATGGGACAAACTAAAATCACAGGCAAGTTTCAACAAACTCTAAGTAACTCGAATTGCTTAGAATTTGAAATAGATAGTGATCAATCATTTATAAAATATACTGTTGATGACCTTGCCGAAATTGTGAGAAAATATGGCAATATGAAAGGAATAAAAGAAGAAAAAAATACAAGTTTTGAAACTATTTCAAAACCAAGTAATTGGAAGTTTTGGAAGTTTTGGAAAAAATAATAAATAAAAGAACACGGATTTTTTTTGGATATAAAATTCGTACTATCCGTTAAATCCGTGTTCCAATCACGCTTACACGATCGAAAAAGTCAATCCTGCACTTTCCTCTAATCGTTTCAAAAGTTTATCACTCA
>CAWVWD010000786.1:0-1831 GCA_963933585.1 uncultured Saprospiraceae bacterium | reverse complement strand
TTAAGGCAATTACACCATTTTCTGATGCTTTATTTTCCATCGTTCCAGCACCCAGAACGATATCCAAAATTCCATCATTATTTAAATCTGTAGTGCGGCAAGAAGAGGAAGTTGCAGTATTTTCAAAAGTGCTTGTCCACGAATTGCTTTTCAATTGAAAATAGGCAAATACGGCAGTAACTCCAGCAATCAAAAGCAAAATAAGGTAGCGTAAATTTTTAGACATAAAATGAATTTTAAGCCTAACGCAAAAAAGAGGTTTCTGTTCGTGATTTGAGGTAAACTTATTATTTTTAGATTTGAAAATGCGTTTTTGGGTTTTAATAAAATCCGAACTATTTTAAGATAGGTTGTCTTAATATTATATTTGTAATCACAGAAATCAAACAACTTTAAAAAAATTCAAACTATAGTAATTGATTTTGTTAAAATCCAAAATTTTAAATCAATTCGGGAAATACATTTACCACTAAAACCTATCAATGTTTTGATTGGTGCAAACGGTTCTTGTAAAAGTAATTTTATTTCATTTTTTGAATTTTTGAATGCAACGTATCATTAGAAATTACAAGAATATATCGGACTTCGTGGTGGATAAGATAAGTTTATTCATCATTGCGAAGCAACTCAAAAAAATCTATTTATTGAATTAGAAATTAGTTTTAATGATGATGATATTATAACCGTTGACCAAGTTAATAGCAAAAGCCAATTAAAACGATTGTCTGACTAAGGTTTGACTGTTTGTTTGGATGAATATAGTATTGGTGACTTATGGCAATGAAATATTTTGACTGATAATTCTCCTAATTTTAAAGCTTTATGAAATGAATTATTATCACCTGCGAAGGGCAAATGATGATTCAAATCCCGAAATAACTACTGACAATCCGAAAACTGCTCCGTCTGCTCGTTTGAGAAGTCTGATTATTGGCTATGATAAAGTGGTTTATGAAAATATTTTAGCGAAAGATATTAGTTTAAGAAAAATGCGAGAGAAGAGTTTTAGATTTGATGAGTGTATTAATAAATTGGAGAGGATTAAGTTATAATAATAAGAAATATGAATAAAGGTTATGCACGAAAAATTTGCACGCATATACAAAATTTCTGCACATAACCTTTAATATAGCTGAATTTGTAAATTACAAAAAAGAAATTTTTTGGGTAGATAATAAACACCCGAAGTCCAAAAACTCCGAGCTTTTCATTCTCGTCCACCGTTTTCTACTTATCCATCCGCACAATCTTCGGCAAGAAACGACCAATTACTTCCACCAAATCCTGTTGAGCCGCCATTACATCATGAATGTTTTTGTAAGCCTGCGGCGCTTCATCCAATCCACCACCAAACAACGTCACTTTATTTTTACTCAATTCCTGTTTGAGCATTTTCATATTCAAATTGGCTTTCGCTTTCGTTCGGGACATTTGTCGTCCTGCACCGTGAGAAGCAGAATTGAGTGACAGCGGATTTCCTGTTCCTCGAACGATAAAACCTGGAGCCGTCATAGAACCTGGAATAATACCCAAAACACCTTTTCCTGCCGGCGTTGCACCTTTGCGGTGTACGATAACTTCTTCGCCATTTTCTAGATGTTCTTTCCATGCAAAATTATGATGATTTTCGACTGTTGCAACGACTTCCATTCCTAATGATTTCATCATTCTTCGGTGAATATGATGGTGGCAAGCCGACGCGTAATCTCCTGCCAAATTCATCGCTGCCCAATATTCCTGACCAGGTTCTGAATCCAAATTCAACCAAGCCAAATGTTGTGCTTGTTTTGGTAAATAACATAACTCTTGTGCGATATTCGTATAATGTCGA
>CAWVWD010000785.1:0-1838 GCA_963933585.1 uncultured Saprospiraceae bacterium | reverse complement strand
AAAATGTCGAATGCTCCAAAGAGCATTCGACATTTAAAACCTTATTTATTTATAATCTCGCACGAGAAAAATCTGCTGAATTAGCGAAATCTGCGGGAGAAATTACGATTTCCAAAAACGCAATAACAACACTTCTGCCAACAAAAATAACAATGCAAAAATCAAACACCATTTCCATAAAATAATGCCTCGACTACGTTCTCCAATCAATTCTTTGAAATCAGAATTCTCACTTGCTTTGATAACATCCACGAATTGTCCGCCTTTTTCTTTCAATTCATCTTCCGTGAAATAAGCTAATTCGGATTCTCGACGGTCGTAATTAAAGGCAAATTTGTAAAGCGTTTCGGCTTCGTCCAAAAACAGATTATAAAATCCGGCTTCACCGATTTGGTTATTAATATTCAAAATAACTTTATTTCCCAATGGTTTTTGCCCCGGAATAAATTCTTCCGCTTTTCCTTTTAATTTATACACGATTTCCGATCCAGTAACTTTATTGTCACTTTCCAAGATATCGTCTTTTCCAATCACATATGCAATCCGAGTATCTTTACCAGTCGCAATCGCCATCTTGTATAATAATGGGACGAATACTTCTCCGCTCTGCACCAAATTACTGATTTCCTTATTCAAAGGCGCAGCCGAAAGGAAAAGGTTTCCACTTTCGTAAGTATATTTAGATACAAAAGATCCACCATCCCGATAACGCAATAAAACCTCTTCAACTCGATTACGAGTCACACCAAAATTTCCGGTCGTTGATGGTAATTTGAGGTTGGAATTTCTATTAATAAAAACATCTTTGAAAATAAATTCATCGACATTGATATAAGAAACTTCTCTTTGTTTGGACTGAAAAGTCGTTAATTCATTCGCTTTAACGCTATTCAAAAATGACTTATAAGTCGCTATATTTGCAGTTTTACTTGGAAAAACACCAACGTTTCCGCCATCTGCAATGTATTGTTTCAATTCAAAAGCCAAACCTGAAGAAATCGTATTTAATTCATTTAAAATTATCAATTGGTAATCTGGTAATTTTGAATAATCAATCTTATTTCCCGATTGATTATCGACTTTGAAATAACCTGCATTTCCAAAAGCAGCATTCAAATAACGATTTGGAGCCGTTTCATTTATTGATAAAACCTTGATTTCTTTTTGAACATTAAATGTAAAGAAATACGCGTCATCAAAATGAACTGGATAATCCGTAATCGTCAATTCTGCTTCATGCCAACCTGTTCTTGTAATCGTTACATTTACGGTATCAAAAACGGTTTCGTTTGGGGACAAATTCAGGTTTCCAAGTGGCTTCACTTGTCCATCTAATTTCAAGCTCAATCGCATATCTTCCACTTCCTCATTGCTCAAGTTTCTAATTTTGACGATTAAACGATTCGTCTGATTCAACATTTGAATCGGTGCTTCAAACCAACAAGAATCAATACTTACATTCCGTAATTCCACAGATTGTAACGGCACTAAATTCATCTCAATCGTGGTATCTTGAACGGTTTCAAGGTCAGTAACGTTTTTTTGAAAATCAGAAATCAAGTAAGAAACCTTATTTTCTGCTTTCGCTGTATTCAATACTTGACGCTGTTTCGCAATCACTTGTGAAAGATTCTTCACCGAATAAGACGGTTGAATTTCATCAATCAATTGCCACGCATCTTCTTGACTCACCAAACGCTGATGACGACCTTCGAAGTCACAAGTAATTACCTGAAATTCATCGTCCAAATTATATGCACTGACGATTTCTCTCGCTCGCTGTTTTGCCTTTTCGACCAACGGAACGTCGGACGCTCTCGCATCCATACTGAACGAAT
>CAWVWD010000784.1:0-1857 GCA_963933585.1 uncultured Saprospiraceae bacterium | reverse complement strand
ATCAACCTTATCTTTTTCAGGGATGAAATAATCTAAACCTTTTCCGTCATTTTTCACCCCTAAAGATTTTACCGTTTCTAAATTCCGTTCTACGATATGAATTTTTGGCAACCGATTGATTTTAAACTTCACCATCAACCATTTTTGAAAATTCAACTTATCAAACGATAATGTTTTCACTCTCAAGACTAATCGTAAATTTAACGTCCGAAGATTTTTATGTAAATCAATAATTAAATCGAATTTTTCATTTTTCAATTCAGCTTGAATCTCTGAAATCTTCTTTTCAATTGTCCAAATTTTATCAATATAAGGATTTGCCTGAACGATAGTTTGATAGCTTCGCTTCGTCAAAAAGTGTATTTCTGCTCCGGTTTGTAGTCTCAAGCATCGAATCACAGGCGTTGTTAGCACAATGTCACCGATTGAACTAAATCGAACGATTAAAATTTTCTTTCTCTGATGCAAAGGAGCAGGAAATAAATAATCTACCCATTTTTCTATAAATTTAGTTTTATACTTCATACAATTTTTTTAGCGTAGCCGTTGCATATCAAAAGATTACACTCGTCTAAAACAAAATTTAAAAATGAAATCTTGGATAGGTTATTTAATTCCTACGCCACAAATCCATTTCTCTCATAAATTTGCTACAAAACTACATATTTCGACAATTAAATCACATCATTTTTAATCCTTCACCTATATATTTTTTTTATATTTGTGAATCCTTTGATTAAACTATACTCAAAAAAATGAATAAAAAAGTTAGAATCAGCTTACTAGTAATTATATTCGCTGCCGCTGCTCGTTTCTTCGGAATTGACCAAGCCTTGATTGAAGAGTTAACAGGCGAAATCGACGAAACAGAACAAGTGGAGCAAACCGAGCATGTTGAAGAAACAGAACAAGTTAAAGAATTAGGACTATTACCAAACTATTTACCGACCACAAACCTCGGTGATACACTTGGTTATGGTGATTATTTTACAGTTTCATATTCCAAAAACCACAGACAATCCGAATGGGTTGCGTACGAATTATCAAAAAAGAATTTAGATAAAGAAGACTTTCGTCGTCCGCCATCGTTCAAAACAGAGAAAAGAGTTGAGAAAAAATTTCAAGTTGGCCATAGAGATTATTCTTCTACAAATTTTGACCGTGGACATTTAGCGGCTGCAGCAGATTTTTCTTGGAGTAGAGAAGGAATTGAACAGACTTTTTTTACTACGAATATCAGTCCACAAGAACCTCAATTTAATCGTGGAATTTGGAAAAAGCTGGAAAATCATGTAAGAGGTTGGGCAATTCAATATGAACATTTATACGTCGTCACCGGTCCAATTTTAACGGAAAGAGCGAAAAAACGTTTCCCAAAAGAAAAAAATTATATTGCTGTTCCCCAACGATATTACAAAGTCTTATTAAACTACACCGATGATGCTCCTTTCGCAATTGGATTTATTATGAAAAATGAAAAATCGCAAGCCCCTCTTTCGTCTTTTGCTGTTACAATTGATGAAATTGAAAAAATAACAGGAATCGACTTTTTCCCAGAACTTCCAAATGATATTGAACGAAGTGTAGAAGCTAATAAAAATCTTAGTGATTGGGGATTAGATGCCATGGGTCGCAGTCTTTGAATATGATACTTCTGCGGTTCAGTAATTGATAAATATTGGACCATTAAATGAATTTGACACTACAATATTGAGTATTAATGAAAAAATTTCAATGAAGGAATTATTGGTTTGATTCCTTCATTATAAACGGTGTCAGTTTTGAAAACTGACACCGTTTTATATTTTAACAATATCCTTAATAGTAAGTCAAGTTAATCATATCGGTATTTTTTGA
>CAWVWD010000783.1:0-1864 GCA_963933585.1 uncultured Saprospiraceae bacterium | reverse complement strand
GTGTCATGGCTCGGAATTGGTTCAAAAAATGGTGGATAAATCTGATTCCAAAACAATTCGAACGAGTTTCTTATAATTTAGTGTCGAGTTTTATTTTAGCAATTATTATTTGGCAATGGGAACCGATTAATGTTGTGGTCTGGGATTTGCGAAATTCTGCGGTTGCTATCTTTCTGCAAGGGCTGAGTATTTTGGGTCTATTTATAATAGGAATAAGTATTTTCTCATTAGATATAGCTGATTTTAGTGGTTGGAAGCAAGTGAAATCCATAAATAAAGAATCAAGTCAGCAAAAATTTCAAACGCCTTTATTTTATAAAATTGTTCGGCATCCAATATACTTTGGCTTTCTTTTATCCTTTTGGGCAACACCTTGGATGACGGTCGGACACTTATTTTTTACTATTTTATTATCTTCTTATATATTTATTGGTGCGACATTAGAAGAAAGAAATTTATCTGAAAAATTCGGTTTAGAATACACGATTTATCAGCAAGAAGTCGCTATGCTAATTCCTTTTTTTAAATTATCTTGGTAATCATCTTATTATCGTTTATATCGAATTTTGCTCCTCATGGAGCTAGATAGATTGGTATGAACTTAATTGTATCTTAATAAAATTTCATGTGTGAAATTCTCGAATTTTTGGGACAGTTCACTGGTGTTTTTTCTTAGTGTCAAATACACACTAAAGTGATTTTTTGTCATATATTTGTTATGTAAAATTTTAAATCTTGCATTTGATTTACTAATTCACCACAGCGTTATAGGCGTTTTACAGTATTTTTGTTGAACTCTATTTAACTTTCGTCAAATAGAATTTAACAAAAATAAGATTCTTTGACAAAAATTATCGAGCAATCAAAAACGTCGTGAAATGCCTAAAGTGCTACGGTGAAAATCAAACCAAACAAATATGAAAATCGCTTTTTTTAGTACGAAGTCTTATGATGTGGATTATTTTGAAAAATTTAATGTGGATTCTGAACACGAATTACATTTTTTTAAAACACAATTAAATGAGCGAACTGCGAATCTGATAGAGGATGAAAAAGCGGTTTGTGTTTTTGTAAATGATGATTTATCTGCGGAAACGATAAAGGAATTACACAAAAAAGGTGTTGAATTAATTGCTTTAAGATGTGCGGGTTTTAATAATGTGGATTTGGAAGTAGCCAAAGAGTATGGTATTGAAGTTGTTCGAGTTCCTGCATATTCGCCTTATGCTGTCGCCGAACATGCGGTAGCACTCATTTTAACCTTAAATAGAAAAATACATAAAGCATATAATCGAGTTCGAGATTCCAATTTTTCATTAGAAAAATTAGTTGGGTTTGACTTACATGGAAAAACGGTCGGCGTTATTGGAACAGGGAAAATTGGTGTCATTTTTTGTCAAATTATGCAAGGTTTCGGTTGTCGTGTGTTAGCTTTTGACCTTTATCCGAATGAATCATTGATACAGAAAGGAGTCGAATACAAGTCTTTAGATGACTTATTAATTTCCTCCGATATAATTTCCTTACACTGTCCTCTGACTTCTGAAACACATCATATTATAAATGAGCAATCATTGGCAAAAATGAAAAAAGGGGCGATGTTGGTCAATACAAGCCGTGGAGCGTTGATTGATACAACGGCCGTACTTTCTGCTTTGAAATACAGACAATTAGGTTATTTGGCGATTGATGTTTATGAACAGGAGGAGGCTTTATTTTTTCAAGATTTATCGGGTGAAATATTAGATGATGAAGAAATTACTCGTTTGCTGACTTTTCCAAACGTTTTGATTACCGCACATCAAAGTTTCTTTACGAATGAAGCTTTAGATCAAATTGCCACAACGACTTTGAACAATATAAA
>CAWVWD010000782.1:0-1870 GCA_963933585.1 uncultured Saprospiraceae bacterium | reverse complement strand
ATCAAAAGATACACATCCGATGACTCAATTCATCATTGGAATCTCTTCATTACAAACTGAAAGCATATTCTCAAAACGTTATGCTGAAGGAATGCATAAGTCAGAATATTGGGATGCGACTTATGAAGATACGATGAACCTTATCGCAAAACTTCCGAAAGTGGCCGCTTATATTTATCGTCGTTCTTATCATGACAGCAAACATATTGATGCAGACCCTTCATTAGATTGGGGAGCGAATTTCGCTCATATGTTAGGTATTGATAAACCAGATTTTCAGAGTCTAATGCGTTTGTATCTTACGGTTCATGCAGATCATGAAGGTGGAAATGCTTCTGCTCACACGACGCATCTAGTTGGTTCTACTTTGAGTGACCCTTACCTTTCATTGGCAGGTGGAATGTGTTCTCTTGCCGGTCCTTTACACGGTTTAGCGAATCAAGAAGTGATCAAGTGGGTTTTTAAAATGTTAGATCAATTAGGAACTCGTGAACCTTCAGAAGATCAAATTCGGGATTATGTGAATCAAACTTTAGCAGCAGGAAAAGTAATTCCAGGTTATGGTCACGCTGTATTAAGACAACCGGATCCACGTTTTACGGCTCAAAGAGATTTTGCGAAAGAATATATTAAAGATTCTGATATTGTAAATGTTGTTTGGAAATGTTTTGATGTTGTTCCAGAAGTTTTGATGGGATTAGGAAAAGTCAAAAATCCTTGGCCAAATGTAGACGCACATTCAGGTGCATTATTAGTACATTATGGTTTGACAGAGTATCCATTCTACACTGTTTTATTCGGTGTTTCAAGAGCAATGGGTGTTTTGGCAGCAGGATGTTGGTCGAGAGCAATGGGTTTACCTTTGGAACGTCCAAAATCTGTTACAGCTGATTGGGCGAAAAAAATGATTGCTGAAAAAGCTTAGGAATGATTAATTATGAATTATTTAATGCTTTAATGTATGATTAACAGTAGTTTTATAATTCAAAAGTATAATCATTTTTTATAAATTTGTATAAAAGAGGCTATCTCAAATTATTTTGAGATAGCCTCTTTTTTTATATCCTGATGAATTAATTGTTAGCAGGTAAATCATAAAAATCATTTCGCTTTTTTCTTGAAATCGTTGTTGTGACACGATAAGACGAAAATAATTCATAATTCACTAACTATTTACCTAATAAAAGTTCTGCATCTTCAATCGTTCTAACGTAAGGAACTAATTGTAATGATTTTGTATCAATCAATCTTCGAGTTTTTTCACAAACACCAAAACGACGGTTTTTGATTCGTTCTAATGCCTCTTTTAATTCCGAAATCGTATAGCGTTGCATCGCAATTTGTGAGAACGTTTCTATATCATCTGGATTTTTATCGTATTCATTCATGTGATATTTTAAGATGATTTTAGAATGAAAAATACGCTTATTTATCAAAGTTTTGAATGCTCTTAATTCTTCGTCAGAATATCGGATTGGTTTAATTTTCTTAGCCATAGCGTCTTATGTTTTCGGTGAAAATATGGATTATTCTATTAATAGACAATAGTGTTAAAAGATTAAAAAAATCATTGGGTTATTTATATCTATTTTAAAGTCTCTTTTTTTTAAAAGTGATCTAATCTGTGGTTCTCAAAAGTATTTCTAATTTTAGATTTTTCAAAAAAAATATTATTTTACAGGGTCAAGAAATTTTTCACTTTCATCCCAAATTTATTTTTCCATTTCAAATAATAAACGTCTTTTTTTTATTGATTTTAAACAAATGGTCAGATTTAGGCTCAAATTTTCAATTATTTCAGCCGTAAAAAAATCAATCAAGCCTTGACCCGCCTGCTGCAAGGCTTGATTGATTTTTTTACGGCTGAAAT
>CAWVWD010000781.1:0-1876 GCA_963933585.1 uncultured Saprospiraceae bacterium | reverse complement strand
GCAAGTGAAAACCCGCATTTTTATAAATATGAAACGCTTCCGAAATATCGTCAATGCTGATATCGCAAGTTGCCTTAACTTTTCCTTTTTGTTCATATTTCAAAAGCGTTTCATATTTATAAAAATGCGGGTTTTCACTTGCTTTACAAGTCGAACAAATACACGGAATCATTTTACTGTGTGGAATATGTTCAAACGACTTTTTGTGAATGCGTTCGATTTCATCACAAACCATTTTTAACACAAACTTCTGATTCCGATTCTCGCCACTGATTTCAATATCAATCACTTCGACATTGTCTTTCGTGTTTTTTTGAATGATTTGAGCTTGACAATTATCTTTTTCGATAACAACGCCTTTTTTCCAAACCAAATCCGAATCGGCTTCCGAAGCAATCCATTCATTTACCCTTACAATCAATCGAGCAATCAAACCCTTTGGCATAAACGGATATTGATATCGAAACTTTAAAGCCGTTGGACTATTCCAATGATATGTTGGCGTTGCGACTTCTAATAATTGTGGTGCGATATAGGATTTTGTATTTGGAATCTGATAACAAACCTCAAAATGGTCTTTTAGCATCAATTCCAACAAATTCTTGCGTTCCGCTATCGTGTAGGTTTCCCAATAATCCGCCAAATCGCCTTGTTCAAACTTGCCATTATTCTTAATGACTCGCTCATCGGACATAATACAATAAACGGCATCAACCGACCATTGCGGATTCAAAATGACAAAATCTTTCAAAATCCAATCGTCATAATAATGAACAATCACGCCCAAATTATGTAAATATTGACTAAAGTACTTTTGGTCAATTTCCTCATTTAATCCTTCGCTTTCGCAAATTTCCTTGAATTGCGACCAATTAATATGATTATCTGTTTTTCTACGTTCTACTAATTTTTTCCGAATCGTAATCCAAAGTTTTGGTAATTCATCTTCGATATGTGGCAGCGAAGTCACCATTTTTTGTGCGGTTTCCTGTACTCGCTCAAACCGACCATCATCTTCTGACAAATCCACTTTTTCCAATTCAATCCGCATATTCGGATATTTTTGTTGATAATCTCCGATATTAAAATTGGTAATGCCGCTTTTATAATTGATTTGATTCAAGACCACCAAAACAGGACTACAGCCACTTTGACCTTCTCTTCCCAATAGGTTAATTATCCGAAACCAATAATCAAATTCCGTATCTTGTTTTCTATCATTCGCCACCAAAACATACAACGACCGAGGAGTCATAAAAAACTGATGCGTCATATACTGCACTTCTTGACCACCAAAATCCCACAAGTTGGTCGTAAAATCAACCGACTTATCTTTCGGGTATGGAAAATTCCAACCTTCATGAATATTAATTCCAATCGTACTTTTTAATTCCTTATCGCCCTCTTTTGGTATGACATAATCATTATCAATCAACTTTTTCATCAAAGACGACTTTCCTGAACCTGCTTCGCCAACAATGAGGAGTTTAGCTTCTAATAAAGGAAAAGTATCTTATTCTTTTATTTGTTTGAAATAGTTGATGACGGCTTCGTTACCTTGTTCGACGATTTCAAGTGGTGGGTTTTGGATTGGATTATTGTGTAAGTTTATTTTTCCTTTTCTATCATATTTTTCTAAACTCAAATGCATTTTTCCTAACTCAATCAAAGGCAATAAAAACGAAATGTCCGTGATTTGATTATTCCACAAACCCAAGGATTGCAAATTGGTTAAACCGCTTAAAAACGAAATGTCCGTGATTTGATTATTTGTCAAACCCAAGTATTGCAAATTGGTTAAACCGCTTAAAAACGAAATGCCCGTGATTTGATTAGCACTCAAATCCAAGGATTGTAAATTGGTCAAACCGCTTAA
>CAWVWD010000780.1:0-1879 GCA_963933585.1 uncultured Saprospiraceae bacterium | reverse complement strand
CGTCACCGTGACAAGGACATTCCCAAGATGATTCGAGAGTTCATAATAGGTTTGCCCACGTTCTCTACGATACTTAAACGCCCGCCTGCTGCACGTCGGGCAGGGTTCAGTGTTGAAGGTAACCGTTGATGTTATACTACTTTGAGAGTTATTCGCTGCATTGTACTACCCGCCCGCTGCTATCAGTGGGCAGGTTGATATGGATTAAACGTATAGTCACTTGGGGAATGAGGCGTGTAGGCATTAATAAGTCTTCTATCTCTTGTGGTCTCATTCGTTAAAAGTCAATATTTTTCCTCATTATTCTTATCTTTATGCTGAGTATTTACCAAATAATAGATAAAAGTATGGCAAAACATCTAAAAGCCTTGATTTTACTATATTTTATTAGGAAAAAAGTATGCTTTTTTTTATTATTACACGGGAAACTACATAAAACGTTTATACTTTAGACAAAATCAATAAAAAATAGAAGTCTTAAATTTTACATGAATCTCAAATTATTAAATATCAGTATTTTAAATAATTCGTGGCTGAAAAATTCTACCCAAAGCCCAGAAAACCTACTGCGATGATAAAACTTTTAATATTGCCAATTTATCTTTTTTTCTTCCATAATCCCGGAGAAACTTATTTTAAAGTTGACACCGTCAATGAGGTCAATTCTTGGATGAAATCTTTGATACCCGATAACGAGCCACCTTATTACAAAATTCGATTTTCAGGTGATGAATCTGAATTAGGAATGATTGTTTACCCGCCATACTCTGAAAATGAATTTTCAAATACTGACATTGAAAAAATGATTGCAGAACTACTAACTTATAAAGACGATACCCGAAAATGTTTTCTCAAAATAAAATGTAGTGGCGATGCTGCTTATAATGGCAGTTTAACGCATTATTCTTTACAAGTAGAAGCCCTTTATATTATCAATTCCTTATTTTTTGATAGCTATACAAACTACTCTCCTTGTCCAATTCTGACGGATGAAGCTGGAAATATAGCTGCATTAGATGGCGAAATAATAACTAAAGCTTTTGATGCTTACGAAAAATGGTTTATTGAAATTAAAGCAATGGGAATTGGAAATGCTCGTGCCGCTGCTATTGATCCACTCAAAGATTCAGGCGTAAAATGGTTCGAATAATTAAATTTTTAATTCATACTTTGGTAGTACTGTTAATGTGCCATTTTTAGAAATCAAAATCTGTATTTTACCAAAACGCTGCTGCTTTTTTCTTGATAAAAAAGAAGCAAAAAAATCAAGGCTTAATAATTGATTTTTTAGCGGCTGAAAGTAGTTAGAATACTATACTATTTTGAACGCATTTTAAATACTTTCAGCCTAAAATCAACAATGTCAATTCCGAACAAAAGGTGCACACTTGTAGCATTATCCATACTTTTGCTACGATAAATATATAAATTTACCATAAATTATAGTTCAATTTTGAAAGCTAGCACTCAAGTAGTTTAGATACATCAAGCTATTTTGGGAGTTAAGACGAATCATATTGATACAATTATATTGGGTAAGCTGTTTTTTTTGAATACCGTTTTACAGCGTCATTTCATATTCTAATTTAAGCTAAAAGCATGAGTAAAATCCTGATAGTATTGATACAAATATCAATACTTTTAATCCTTTAAAGAGCACCTAATTTGCGTTTCAAAAATACATCATTATCATGTTGATTATATCCTCTTTTTCTTATCAGAAGTCTCGAAGCGTTTATTTCGATGACAATCAATTTGAAATCGCAATGGAAAAAGATACGCTTATTCAAAATCATAAATTTAATGGTGTTTATGCTTATTTAAACTTAGTAGTAAGTCAAGTTAATCATGTCGGTATTTTTTGACAAAATATTGCCGA
>CAWVWD010000779.1:0-1888 GCA_963933585.1 uncultured Saprospiraceae bacterium | reverse complement strand
CTAAAGTGTAAGTGTAACGGAGTTTTACAAAAATATTTTTTATAAAAACGGATTAAACAATTGAGGGAATCGTATTTTAATATTTCGTTGTCAAGCTATTATTCTTAAGGAGCGGTTACTTTATTCCTTATGGAAAGTTTGTTCCTTTTTTCGGCAGTTCTTGAATTTTGAAATGTTCGTCAAATCAGCAAATCCGTCTGTTTTATATATATTTGTGCATATGAAATTTTACGATGTAATAATTGTGGGTTTGTTGGCCTTAGTACCGTTTGGAATGTCGGAAGGTTGGCTTTGGAATGGAAATTTGTGGGCAGCGAGAATATCGATTTCTGTATTATTGATTATTGCTTTGATATATTTTGCCATGAAGTGTTTTTCGATTTTTGTGGCGACTTATAGCGAACAGACATTTTTTCGAGCTTCCGTAAATGTGGAGTTAAATGATATTTTGACTGGAGGATTTTGGGGGATTGTGATTTATCAATATTATCAAATGGATTATGGTTTTCTTATTTTTTGGTTGTTTATCGGTATTTTTATTTTTACGATTGGATTTATTTCCGGTGCGGTTATGAATGAAAATAATGGTATCCGATTGCGGAAAGGTGAAAAATGGATTCCATGGTCGGAGATTTCGGTATTGTATGAAAATCAAGTCTTTGTTGGATTTCAATTAGATAACAATCGACAATATCCCGTTTTGGCGGATAAGGTTTCTAAAGTATCGTTTGAGAAATTGAGAAAAGGCATTCAAAAAGTAGCGGAAAAGGAAAATATTTTGATTGCTGAAATTCCTGAAAAATCATCTCTGCTTTTGGGCGAAGCACATTTTGAGGAAGATGGCGACGCATTGGATGATTTTATTGCAAAAATTAAAAGTTTTGTATTAATTGAACCAAAAGGCTTTTTATTTTCTGATGACAATCAATTGATTACGTGGGAGAATATTATTAAAATCGAACTTCGAGACGATAATATTTTCATTGAATATAATCAAAATCGACTGAAGCAGAAACGATTATATCAAGATGATTTCAATCTAAAAGATTGGGAGAAATTGGTGCAGGTTGTGAGTTTCGAGGCACGGGTTTGACCATTTTGATGAATTTTTGGCTGCAGAGTTGAAGGCGTTTGCAGCGTTTCTTTTATCATTTTGAGGTGATAAATTTACAGGAATAACTGAAATGATTTTTTAGTTAAAAGTGAAAAATTGCGAAGCAATAAAAAGACTCTAAGAAACGCCTTTAACTCTATGGTAAAACCGTTAAGACGACATTAAAATTACGCCTAAAATTGAAATCAAAATATACGTTGACTAAATTTGGAGAATTAATTTAGAAGATTGTATTTTAAAGTGATTAATTGATTATCAATTAATTCCTTACTTTTGTAATCTTTTGATTGAGAAGAACTCTAAGAATAGCAACTAAAAATAATTAAAGTTGAATACGGATTTAATGAGCATTAAAAATACGTCTGTCCAATATTGTCGGTCGTTTTAATTTTTATTAACCAGTATTCAGCATCAAGCAACCAGTATCGAGTATGCAGTTTGTATATCCAGCTTTTTTATTCGCACTCGCAGCAATTGCGATTCCGATAATTATTCATTTATTTCACTTTCGCCGATTTAAGAAAGTTTATTTTACCAATGTAAAATTCTTAAAAGAGGTTAAAGAAGAATCCGCTTCTCGGTCGAGATTACGGAACTTATTGGTTTTGTTCATGCGAGTTATGGCAGTTGCTTTTCTGGTATTTGCTTTCGCACAACCATTTATCCCTCAAAAAGATACGGCTGTAAAAGCAGGACAAAAAGCGGTCAGTCTTTATGTCGATAATTCATTCAGTATGGATGCGAGAGCGTCCGACGTTCCGTTGGTCGAAAGGC
>CAWVWD010000778.1:0-1894 GCA_963933585.1 uncultured Saprospiraceae bacterium | reverse complement strand
AAGCAGGAATCTGTAAAGCATCTACATATTCTGCAGCCATCGCAGCTTCAGAAGGTAAGTGAATATCGGTTGTTGTCGGTACATTAAATCTTTCTCCAACTTTTTGGATGATTTTTAATGCTTTCTCATCACCGATTCCAGTAAAAGAATCTAAACGAGAACGATTTGCTTTTCTGTAAGAACCCTTAAATATGTAAGGAATTTCTAAACGATTACAAATTTCAGAAACTCTTTCTGCAATTTCCATTGCCATCTCTTCTCCTTCTATTGCACAAGGTCCAGCAATTAGAAAAAAGTTTCCAGAATTTGTATGCTTAATCTTCGGTATATTATTTATTTCCATCATCATTCTTTAATAAAATTCTTACAGTAATATAAACGCAAAAGTACATCAAAACGTTGACTAAATTCACAAGAAAAATCAAAATAATATTCTGCTGAAAATCATATTGAGAAACAATCCCAAATTTAAGTTTTGCTAACCAGAATTACTCAGAATAAAAAACTTAATATTTATTAAATCATAATAAGCTCTAATGAGATTATTCAGAACTTCAAAACAAAGATTTTTTGGCAATTTTTTAGTTTCTTTTAATAATTTTCAATTTCCAAAATTCATATCTCAAATTTACATCAAAAACATCCTATTTTTAGCTAATTCAAAGGAACAAAATATTGATTTTATAACAATCTCGTCTACATCATATTCAGATGTGGGAGCATTCAAACCTACAGCTTATCAATTAAGAAGCAAATAGCATCTATTTAAAACAAAAATATTCAACCAAAATTTATTAAAATCATTTTAAAAACATATCTTTGTGCCGCTTTTGAAGAAAAGCGAATCAATTTATTCATATTTATAAAATAACTTTCATGTACGCAATTGTAGAAATAGCTGGTCAGCAATTCAAAGTTGAGGAAGGTCAAGTACACTTCGTCCACCGGTTAGAAGCTAATGAAGGTGACAAACTTTCTTTCGAAAAAGTCTTATTAGTAGATAACGAAGGAAGCGTCACTGTAGGCACGCCAACTGTATCAGGAACTGCTGTATCAGCAACAGTTCTTTCACATGAAAAGGGTGACAAAGTTATCGTTTTCAAAAAGAAACGCCGTAAAGGTTACAAAAAGAAAAACGGACACCGTCAGTCTTTCACGAAAATTCAAATCGACACTATCGGCGCAGCTAATGCACCTATGGCAGCAGCAGCACCTTCTAAAGAAGTTAAGGCTGATGATTTGAGAAAAATCGAAGGCATCGGACCAAAAATTGCAGGTCTTTTAAATAATGCAGGTATTTATTCTTTTTCTGATTTAGCTAGCCAAAGTGAGGAAGCTTTAAAAGAAATCTTGACAAATGCAGGCGGAATTTATGGTTCAAAAAACCCTTCAACTTGGGCTGCACAGTCAGAAATGGCTGCTAATGGCAAATGGGATGAGTTGAAAGTATTGCAAGATAAATTAGATGGTGGTGTTGCGAAATAATTCGTAACTTTCAACTTCTAATTTTACAATTTTTTATTAAAAATCAAACTTGTTCAAATTGATAAGCTCCATAATTTAAGATTACGTTAGGTTCGAGTCTATTGTTTGAATAGTTCTAAATAGTATATCATGGCTCACAAGAAAGGTGTCGGTAGTACGGATAACGGACGTGACAGTAAGAGTAAAAGACTTGGTGTGAAATTATTCGGTGGTCAAGCTGCAATTTCAGGTAACATCATTATTCGCCAAAGAGGTACAAGATTTCATGTTGGTGTTGGTGTTGGTATTGGTAGAGATTTTACAATCTATGCTACAACTGATGGTGTGGTAACTTTTACAAAAGGTCGT
This sequence comes from uncultured Saprospiraceae bacterium, assembly GCA_963933585.1. Classification (GTDB taxonomy): domain Bacteria; phylum Bacteroidota; class Bacteroidia; order Chitinophagales; family Saprospiraceae; genus CAWVWD01. The sequence continues at coordinate 61 of CAWVWD010000778.1, read as the reverse complement.
AAGAATAGAACTTTTGTGAATGTTCTTGCTCCTCAAGCAAACTAAAAAAAGTATTGAACCA
>CAWVWD010000777.1:0-1900 GCA_963933585.1 uncultured Saprospiraceae bacterium | reverse complement strand
TATTTGCCAGAGGCGAGTCGTTTTGAAGCGTTAGAGGACATGGAATGGGCGTTTGGTTCAATGGGGATTCAAGACAAAGCTCGACATTTAGCGACTTTGTATTTAGAGGATATTGGTGATTTCATCAAAGAAGTGGTGGATGAAAATTTTGGTTTTTCTCGCTACGCAGAACGCTTATCAAGCACCGCCACACACTTCGATCCAATTCACGAAGCTTTGCAACGACCAAACTCAGTAATCATGGATTTTTTGGTTAATTTATTAAACCAGAAAATGACGAAAGAGCAACCGAACGTCGTTTGCATTACCGCCCCTTTTCCAGGGAATTTATTTAGTGCCTTGAAATGTGGACAGTTCATAAAAGCCAATTTTCCCGATGTGAAAATCATTTTTGGTGGCGGTTATGCCAATACCGAATTACGAACGATTGCAGATGAGCGAGTCTTTGAATATTTGGACTTTATTAGTTTAGATGATGGCGAAGCACCCTTACAAATTTTGTTAGAATACCTCGAAGGCAAACGAAAAATTACCGAACTCAAACGAGTTTTTACTTTATATAATGGCGTCGTTTCTAAGTTAGACGGCGCGACAGAATTGGACGTTCCGCAGCGAGAAACTGGGACGCCTGATTATAGCGATTTGCTGTTGCACGATTATTTATCGGTGATAGAAGTGGTGAATCCGATGCACCGACTTTGGAGTGATGGACGCTGGAATAAGTTGACGTTGGCACATGGTTGTTATTGGGGAAAATGTTCGTTTTGTGATGTAACATTGGATTATATTCAACGCTACGAACCGCTAACTGCCGAAATTCTCTGCGACAGAATCGAGGAGATTATCGCTCAAACTGGACAAACTGGTTTTCACTTTGTCGATGAAGCTGCGCCGCCGGCTTTGATGCGAGATTTGGCGATTGAGATTATCAAACGAAAAATCACTATTACTTGGTGGACGAATATTCGATTCGAAAAAAGTTTCACGGCTGACCTTTGTCGGTTACTCAAAGCGTCGGGCTGTATTGCCGTTTCTGGTGGTTTGGAGGTGGCTTCGGATAGATTATTGGAACTGATGAAAAAAGGCGTAACGGTCGCACAAGTCGCACAGGTTTGCGATAGTTTCACCAAAGCAGGAATTATGGTTCACGCTTATTTGATGTACGGTTTTCCGACTCAAACTGAACAAGAAACCATTAATTCCCTCGAAATGGTGCGACAACTTTTTGAAATTGGCATCGTACAATCCGGTTTTTGGCATCGTTTGGCAATGACGGCACACAGTCCGATTGGACTCGAACCACACGTTTATGGCGTGGAACGAATTGGTCCCGATTTCGGTGGTTTTGCAGATAACGATTTACATCACGAAGATACAAAAGGAGCGAATCACGATTTATATGGTGAAGGTTTACGGAAGTCGCTTTTCAATTACATGCATGGCGTTTGTTTCGAATTTCCTTTACGAAAATGGTTTAATTTCAAAACGCCAAAACCGACAATTGCTCCCCGTTTTATTGAGTTCGCATTGGACTTGAATACAGATAGAGAACCTCGCAAACATTCAAGGGTTTTGTGGATAAATCCATTGCCAAAAGTCGATTTGTATCAAGATGAGGAAGGTTACGATATGGCAGAATTTACTTTTATGAATAAAAAGTCAAGTTCTGAAATTGCATTAGATGCGGACTTAGGCGAATGGCTGAATTTGATGTTGGCGAAAGCTTACGTTAAATCGGATAAACCTTATACTTTTAAGGAAATGAAGAAGGATTTTGAATCAGCTGATTTGGGAGAGTTTGAGGATGTTTTTGGTGGTGAATTGTTTGATAGTTTGCGGGAGTTTGGATTGTTGGTTTTGTAGGGGAATATTTGAATGAAAAAATTAGTAGGTGAGTTTA
>CAWVWD010000776.1:0-1901 GCA_963933585.1 uncultured Saprospiraceae bacterium | reverse complement strand
GCGTTATCCCGTTGCTGGAGTAGATTTATCCGGTGTTTCTATGAAAGATTGGTCGCTTTTCTTTGGCTTAGGATTTTTGACGCATACGTTATTGGATGCTTGTACACCTTTCGGAACACAACTTTTTGAACCGTTTTCCAATGTCCGAATTTCCTTTGATACGATTGCAGTCGTTGATCCGATTTATACCGTTCCGTTTTTGATTTGCTTAATTATCACTGCATTTTATCACAAAAGCAATCGCAAACGGCAGATTTTCAATTGGATAGGAATTGGATTAAGTTCCGCTTATTTGTTATTTACATTTTATAATCAAAATGTGATGCAACATAAATTTGAGGATTTATTAAAAAACAGAAATATCGCTTATAATCGAGCTTCCGTCGTACCGACTATTTTTAATAATGCACTTTGGCAATGTGTTGCAGAAACTGATTCTAATTATCTGTTTACCAATTATTCTATTTTTGATGAAGATTTGGATAAAATTGAATTGGTTCAAATTGAAAAAAATCACGAATTACTCGAACCTTATCATGGCGATAAGGAAGTTGAAATTCTTAGATGGTTTTCGAAAGGGTACTACAATATTGAAAAAAATCCAAATGGAAGTTTGACGTATAATGATTTAAAAATGGCCGTGATTCCTGAAGATATTATGGGCGAATTGACATTCGGAATGAATTTTATAATTTCAGAATCCGGTTCGGGCATAATGATTGAAGATAATCGAGAACCGCCAAATCTTCCTGAAGGTGCGTTTGGACGATTTTGGGAACGAATCAAAGGCTTTAGATAGTAATTAATAAAATTCTATAACGACCAAACCTATAAGATTTTCGAAAACCTTGTAGGTTTCCAACCATTATTAAATGAGAATATTAGTCACCGGTGCAACTGGTTTTTTGGGTTCTCGAACGATTGAGAAATTTGCAGCATATGATTCGGTAGAAAAAATAATTGCTGCCGGACGAACGATAAGAACCGTTCATGAAGTTAAACATCCAAAAATAGAATATCGTTTGGGCGATTTGACAGATAAAAAATATGTGGAATCCATCGTGAAAGGGGTTGATAAAGTAGTGAATTGTGCCGCTTTATCTTCGCCTTTCGGAGCTTATGAGATATTCAAAAAAGCAAATGTTGATACACAAGCATTATTAATAAATGCTTGCAAAAAATTCAATATTCAGCGATATGTCTATATTTCTACACCCGGTATTTATAATGCTTATTATGATAGATTTGATATAAAAGAAAGCGATGCTTTACCCGAAAAGTTGATTAATGATTACGCTGTTACAAAATTAGCTGCCGAAAAACTATTAGATAATTCAGATCTTTCGCATGTTATTATTCGACCTCGTGCTTTGATTGGAAAAGGCGATACGGTGATTATGCCTCGTTTGATTCGTGCATTAGAAGCCGGTCGTTTGCGGATAATTGGCGATGGAAATACGACAATGGATATGACGGCGGTTAGTAATGTTGCAGATGCAATTTGGTTGGGATTGAATACTGCGGAGGAAAATTGTAGCGAAGCATACAATATTACCAATGGCAAACCGGTCAAACTTTGGGACGAAATGCGATATGTTTTAGATGGTTTAAATTTGAAATTTCCGCAAAAAAAGCTATCTTATGGAACGGCAATGCGAATTGCTTCTACAATGGAATTTTTCGCTAAATTCACGAAGAAAGAACCAACTTTAATGCGTTATTCTGTTTCGACGTTGGCAAATTCTCTAACCTTAGATATTTCAAAAGCAAAAGCAAAATTAGGTTATGAACCTAAAATGACGACAAGGGAAGCTGTAGATGAATTTTTACGTTGGTACAAAAAATAATAAGGGCAAACGCATCAAAATAATGATTTCGATATTGCGTTGTTTTTGGATTGG
>CAWVWD010000775.1:0-1910 GCA_963933585.1 uncultured Saprospiraceae bacterium | reverse complement strand
TTTTTCATTGCAAACGGAATACTCGACAAAAAGTGTGGTTTTTTCTCATACAAACCTCGGAAACCATAAGCACCCAAAACCTGAATCGCACGAATCAACACAAATGGATAATAGAATTTCATAAACTCCGATTCCTCAAAATTCGCATCTAATCCAGAAGCCGTTTTTAAATAATGTTGCAATAAGTCTTCCCGAGTTTCTAACGGAATATCCGCTTTCGCTTGACAAAGTAAAGAAGCCAAATCATAAGGCTTCGCTCCTCTCCTTCCTCCTTGATAATCAATCAAATACGGTTCATTATTAGCTAACATAATATTCCGAGCTTGAAAATCCCGAAACATAAAAGCATCTCGATTCGCTTGATTCAAAAAGTCCGTCAATCGCTGAAAATCATTTTCTAATTTCACTTCATCAAATGATAATCCACTGACTTTCAAAAAGTAATATTTGAAGTAATTCAAATCCCAGAGCATGGATTGTTTATCAAACTCCGTGATTTGAAAACACCAGTTTTCATAATCCAAACCTTCGTGACCCAAAATTTGAACTTTGGCCAATTCTTCTACCGACTTTTGGTATAATTCCAATAATTCAGGCGTAAATTCATTACCATTTCGAGTCGCAAATAAATGTTGATACAGCGACAAATCGCCCAAATCTTGTTGCAAATAAATACCATTTCCCAAATCTTCGGCATAAATTTCTGGTACTCGAATTCCTTTAGATTTAAAGTGATTTGTAAACTGAATAAACGCTTTATTTTCCGCTTCATTCGGGTTGAATGCGGCAATTGCTGTTTTCGTTTTTCCCGTGATTCGGTAATATTTCCTATCCGAACCAGAAGCTGGTAACGCTTTTAAAGTTTCTACGTCTTCGCTTGACCAAGTTTGGAAGAGTTGTCTGAGTTGTTCCGTTATCTGCATTTTAATAATTCAATTATTTAGAAAAAGGGAAATTAAGACTTTTGAATTCGATGATTAAATATTTCGTCTATTTTTTATAATATTTAGTCGTTGGTAAGGAACAGATTTAACAATTTAACTTGTTTCATTAAAAAAAACGACATAATTTGTTTGACAATAACTTCATAACAAAATAATCTTTAACTCTACTTATGAATAAACGAACTAACTTTTCAGACCAACAAAAGACAACCTACTTAATTGGAAATATTATTAGTGGTATTGGTATATTTATGTTTACTTTAAACTTCATTCTATTTGCTATTAACTTTGGAAACTTTGATAATTTTGACCAACAAGCACGTCAAGGAATGTTCTTGAGTTTTGGTGGTATGTTTTTAATAATAATAGGAACGGGAATTAAGAGTATCGCAAAAAAAGGACTTGCAGGTTCCGGATTATTCTTAGATACAGAACAAGAAATAGAAGATTTAGAACCCCTTAATAGAATGAAAGGAAAACAACTAAACCATACTTTAGAAGAGGTCAACCTCAAGGAACATTTAGGATTAAAAAATAATGAAATTATCAAAATACGATGCCAAAGCTGTAAACACTTAAACGATGAACATGATAATTTTTGTGGCGGATGTGGCGTGAGGATATAAAGAACCAAAACTGTTAACAAAAAGACCTGACAAGTTTTTAAATTTATCAGGTCTTTTCTAATAAGTATATTCGAGCACTCCTTACATCTATCTCCCCTTAAACCTCAAAACCGTTTTTAATTTTTCCGCAGGAACTTTTCTAAAATCCGATAAATAGATTTCTCGATGTACTTTCGAAAGTCGAGTTAAGTTTTCCTCTTCAGCGAAAGTTTCCATGATTTCAAAACTTGCTGGTTCATCATCATAACTTCCGATGTGCATCATTTGAATACATTTTCCATCCGTTATTTTTTCAAATTTCACCTTATCTAATAATTCGTGCGGTTTTTTCTTTTTCGTC
>CAWVWD010000774.1:0-1914 GCA_963933585.1 uncultured Saprospiraceae bacterium | reverse complement strand
ACTTCAATGCCCATATCTGCAGATTTCTGGATAAAATCTTCAAAATCCTGCATCGTTCCTAACAACGGACTCACGGCTTTATGTCCACCATTTTTGCTGCCAATTGCCCACGGAGAACCGACGTCACCGGGTTCTGCATTCGTAGCATTATTAATACCTTTTCGGTTTACTTCTCCAACTGGATGAATCGGTGGAAAATATAACACATCAAAACCCATATCTTTCACCTTATGCAAAAGACGTTCACAATCCTTGAAAGTCCCATGTTCGCCGGGCGTTTGAGAAGCTGAACGAGGGAAAAACTCATACCAAGTACTGAACAAAGCTTTCGAGCGTTCCACAAAAATCTTCAGTCTCTCCGAACTCGAATGATACTGCTTAAAAGGATATTTTTCAACAATCGCAGCAAACGCAGGATTCATCACCATTCGAATCGCTTCCTCCATACGGTTGTCGTCCGCAAAAAGTTCGCTTAGTCGTTTTAGTTCTTCTTTATCTGCTTTTTTCTTATTTTTATTGACCAATGCTTTCGCCAATTCTGCCCCTTCCAAAAGCTCCACATGAACATCATTTCCAGCTTCTACTTTCTTGCGAAAACCAGTAAACCAAGTTAAAAAGTGATCAACCCAAGCCTGAACTTGGTATTCATAAAATCCCTTTTCTGTTGGTTTGAAAGTCACTTTCCAAGCATCGTTTGGATATTCATCCATTTCGACTTCCGTCCAATCTTTCTCCTCATTATGCTTATAGCGAACGACTGCACGAATCTTATCATGTCCATCCGCAAAAATATCCGCCGTGACATTCACGGCTTCCCCTTGAACTCTTTTAATATAAAATCGGCCGCCGTCTATTTGAGGTTTTACATCTTCGATGAGCACACGTTGCTGCATTTGATTCGTTTTTTTGGTTTGTTAGTGAGACCCGTGAGGTTTTCGGAACCGCATGGATTTATTTGTAATTTGGTTATTAATCGCCTTTTTTATAAGAAGTTATTCCACATGGTTTTTTTATTTTAAGTGCTAAGTGTCAATTTTACACAAAGGTCGTAAATTAATTGATTTTTACAAAGTTAATATATTAGAAAATTGTTAACTCTGCATCAGTTATTTTTTTTATATAAATATTGTTTCTTATTTCTTCAATTATTTTATTGATGTTCCGGTAGTTCGAAAATAACCAAAATGCCCTACAAACCTACTCCAATATTTTTAATCTAACAACTCTATATTCTAATAAAAAATCAATCGCATTTAAATTTATTGATTCAGTAATCAATTTTGAAAACTATCCTATGGCTTCACTTATTTTTGTAGTTTACAACCAAAATAAGTCCAATGAAAAAATTACTATTCATAATTTTTAGTTTTTTATGGTTTAATAATAGCTACGCCCAACATTCCATCGCTCGGGAATGGAACGAACAAGTGCTGGAAGCAATTCGGGCAGACTTTGCTCGTCCGACGGTTCATGCTCGAAATTTATTTCATACATCGGCAGCGATGTATGACGCGTGGGCAATTTATGAAAATGGCGTGGATACCTATTTTTTAGGAAAAACAGTTCATGGTTATCATACGTCAATGCTTGAATTTCCAATGCCTGACGACAAACGAGCGGCACAGGAGGAAGCCATTAGTTATGCCGTTTATCGAATTTTAAAACATCGATTTCAACACTCGCCACGGGTCGTGATTCTATTTGAGCAATTGGACGCTTTTATGGATGAGTTGGGTTATGACACAGAGAATTATACAATTGATTTCACTTGTTCCGCCGCAGGAATGGGAAATTATATCGCCCAAAATATTATCGCTTACGGTTTGACGGACGGCTCAAATGAGGAAAATGCTTACGAAAATCTTTATTATCAATCCGTAAATCCGTCTTTGGTACTTCAAAACTCGGGTAACC
>CAWVWD010000773.1:0-1915 GCA_963933585.1 uncultured Saprospiraceae bacterium | reverse complement strand
TGTCATCGATTTCGTGTCGCCCGGGAACGCCAGCGGTATGATAATGGGAGATATAATTTGAGTATTTACGAATTGTGGCGACGACATCGCCTTCCATAATTTGAGCGTGATAAATATCGTATAAGATTTTAAAATTCGGAGAATCTATCATTTCACACAGCGCAACGCCCCATTCCATATTATCAAATTGATGGTCAGCATGATCGACTTTCGAGTTTAATATTTCCATCGAAATCGTAATATCGTTATCTTCCGCTAATTTGATGATGCGTTGAATTCCATTTTTACAATTAATTAAATTTTCATAATCCGTCCGTAAGTCTCGTTTTCCCGATAAACAAATCAGGTTTTTGACACCATATTTTACTGCTTTTGGAATTAGATTCGTGAAATATTCTTCTAATGCATCATGGTTTTTTGGATTCGAATAAAAATTATCTAAAGTCACACCTTCTGGATATTTATCCCAACCCATTGCACACGTCAAACCATATTCTTGCATAATTTCCCACTCCTCAGGGCCCGTCAATTCGATTGAGTGCATCCCGAGAGCTTTCACTTCTTTGCATAGTTCTCGAAAGTCAGGCACGACACTTTTATAACACCAATGAGAAACAGAATGCTTGAATATTCCTTTTAAATCTAATTTATAATCTTCCATAATTGGTTTATTTTCAGCAGCAAACGCATTGCTATTTAATAAAACGGCACTTGCAGCAAGTGCCGTAGATTTGATTGCATTTCTTCTATTCATAATTTGATTATTTGATTGATTGACAGGAAAATCGGTAATCTATTTATTTCATTAAAAAAAAATAATTTAGAACACAGCAATCACTTACGGCATTTTCCCACCTCAAAATAGACATTTTATAGTAGTCTTTGATTTTATATTTCAAACATCAACCAATTAAATCCAAATACTAAAATGGTATTTTGGACAAAATTCATAGATATGCATGGACGTCTGCATCTCCATAAACAATTATCATGAAACCTATAAAAAGTGTAATTTTACGCATTCGATAAAACTAAAAGTAAAGCTATGATACCAAATAACGTCAAAACAAGGTTTGAGAAAATCGAAAAAGATAGAATTGCATTGATGCAAGAATTATCTAAATATTCGGAGAAACAATTGAATACAAAACCTGCGGACGGCGGCTGGTCACCGATGCAAGTGCTACATCATTTGATACAAGCGGAACAAGGTTCGTTATTGTACATCAAAAAGAAACTGAGTTTTAAGCCGGAATTAAAAACTGCGGCAATCATAAATGATATCCGATTTATGTTTTTTAAAACGGCTTTTAATTTGCCGTTTAAGATAAAAGCCCCAGCTGTCGTTGCGGATAATCTACCCGAAACTGCCGATTTTAAATCCACACAAGAAACTTGGAATAAGACTCGTCAAACCTTCCATTCTTGGTTAGAAACGGTGGATGATGACCTTTGGAATAAACTAATTTTCAAGCACCCAATTATGGGCAGAATCTCGATTTTTCATACCTTAGGTTTTTTTGAAGAACACACGAAACGACATACGAATCAAATTCGTAAAGCTTTGTAACACTAAGTTCTCGCTTCATTGTAAAACATAAAAGCCTTGATGGTTTTAAATCATCAAGGCTTTTATAATATCCGTATCATTCCGTTTTATCTGTCAAATTCGCGTTCCAATCACGCAAAAACGGTCAAAACTACATTCCCAACTCCCGCATAATAAATCGCATCTGAAACTCCAGATTATCAATAGATTTCTTCGTCGATTGTCCCGAACCGTGACCACTATCAAAATTCATATACAACATAATTGGATTCTTTTGTCCAACATTATTCTGCAACGCTGCAACGAATTTTTTCGCATGAAGCGGATCTACTCTTGTATCATTTTCACCGGCTGTAACCATTGTTG
>CAWVWD010000772.1:0-1918 GCA_963933585.1 uncultured Saprospiraceae bacterium | reverse complement strand
ATTCGAACCGATTTTAGGAAAAGAAGATGCGATAATTTCCGATTCCTTGAATCATGCGTCTATTATTGACGGCGTTCGTTTGTGTAAAGCAGCCCGTTTCCGTTATGCGACCAATGACATGGCAGATTTGGAAGCAAAATTAATCGAGGCTCAAGGTGCAAGACGACGACTAATCGCAACTGACGGGGTGTTTTCAATGGATGGAACATTGGCACAATTGGACAAAATCTGTGATTTGGCGGATAAATACGACGCCATGGTAATGGTCGATGATTGTCACGCAACCGGATTTATTGGTAAAAATGGTCGTGGCGTTGCAGAACATTGTGATGTTTTGGGTCGTGTAGATATTATCACCGGAACTTTCGGAAAGGCTTTGGGTGGTGCAATGGGCGGATTTACAGCAGCTCGCAAAGAAATCGTAGAAATGTTGCGCCAGCGTTCTCGTCCGTATTTATTCTCGAACTCATTAGCGCCTTCGATTGTTGGTGCTTCGATTAAGGTTTTGGATATTTTATCGGCTTCGACGACTTTACGGGATCGGTTAGAAGATAATGCTAAATATTTCCGTAAGGAAATGGAAGCAGCAGGTTTTGATATTTTACCGGGCGAAACGCCTATCGTTCCTGTGATGCTTTACGATGCGAAATTATCTCAAAATTTTGCAGATGAATTATTGAAAGAAGGAATCTATGTAATCGGCTTCTTTTTCCCTGTCGTACCTAGAGAAATGGCAAGAATTCGAGTTCAAATCTCCGCAGGTCACGAACAAAAACATTTGGAGAAAGCAGTTGCTGCATTTACGAAAGTTGGAAAAAAGTTAGGTGTGATTTAAGAAATATTTGATTTTTGATTTCAACAAGGAATTTTGAACTTGAAGTATTTCACTTTGGGTTTGGGATTCCTTGTTTTAGTTTTTAAGTGGTTCATTTAGTTTTCACCTTAATTGTGATAAAATGGTTTTCAATACGTCACCAAAGCACAAATATTCTGACTAAAAGGCAAAATTCTATCCTTGCCATTCAAAAAGGATAATTCTATAATAAAAGAAAAACCAACGACTTCCGCTTCTAACTTTTGTATCAATGAAGCTGCCGCAAAAGCAGTTCCGCCTGTCGCTAATAAATCATCGTGAATCAATACTCGACTTCCTTTCGGAATATCTTCCCGATGTACTTCTACAACCGCCGAGCCATATTCCAAATCATACGCAAAAGTCTCTGTTTCTCGTGGCAATTTCCCTTGTTTACGAATCAACACAAAAGGCACACCCAAGGCTTGAGCAATCGAATTTCCAAATAAAAAACCACGACTTTCTAAACCACAAATCATATCAATTTCTAATGATTGTGCGTGTTCGACAAAAGCTTCTGTGATGTCTTTCGATAATTGACTATCTAATAATAATGGCGTTATATCTTTGAAAACAATTCCTTCCTTTGGGAAATTTGGAACGTCTTTGATGGTGGATTTTATGCGTGTTTGGAGCATTTGATTGGTAGTTTTAGTTTGAAGTAATGAAACGAATTTACGATATTATTTGTAGTTTATCATAAACTGCAAAAGATGAGTTCAAAGATTAAAGAATATAATTTAGCAATTAATTCAATTAAACATTTTATCAAACCAATTAAAGAAAAATTAGATATTGATGAATTAATGAAAGCACAAAATTATCAAGGTGCGGATAAGATATTTATTGATGCTTTGGCGGATGAAATGGAGATTGAAACAGCGATTGAGGAGTTATTGGAAATTATATAAAAAATACCATTTTGATGTTTTTTCAAAATGAAACATGTATTTTTACCTTAAATCAATTTTGTAAAATGAATATACTTATAGACAAAGTTAGGATTAAAAATTTCCGTTCTCTTAAAAATGTGTAAAGACAAATTGCATAAGACCAACGAACAGG
>CAWVWD010000771.1:0-1919 GCA_963933585.1 uncultured Saprospiraceae bacterium | reverse complement strand
AAAAATGGTCTGCTGAAATTCCAAATTTGTATAAATTGACGTTAACCGTTTTGGACGAAAACGGGAATGAAGTTCAATCGATTGCTAAAAAAATCGGTTTCCGAGAAGTAGAAATTAAAAACGGTCAGATTTTAGTTAATGGAAAAGCGCCGTATTTTAAAGGGGTGAATCGCCATGAATTTGACCCAAAACGTGGTCGTGCGATTACAGAAGCATCTATGATTACGGACATTAAATTGATGAAGCAACACAACATCAATTCCGTCCGAAATGCACATTATCCAAACCATTATCGTTGGTACGAACTCTGTGATGAATACGGTTTGTATGTCATGGATGAAGCGAATGTGGAAGCACATCATTTGTGGTTTTATGAAGGTTGGAAACCGATGGAACGACCGGAATTGGTAGCGGCTGTGGTTGATAGAGGAATTTCGATGGCGGAACGTTCGAAAAATTCGCCAAGTGTTGTGATTTGGTCGCTCGGAAATGAAGCAGGAAGCGGGATTTGTATGGATTCTATGGCAGCAGCAATTCGTGAAATTGACGGAAGTCATCGCCCGATTCATTATGAAGGTCATCCAACGAATGTTGCTCAAAAACGCTTGGAAGCGTTCAATCCTCGGGACGTTTATAATTTCCTTAGTTTTAATGACGGACGTTCGTATTTATCGGAATACGATATCTTGACTTGTATGTATCCTTCCCCTGACGAGTTACCGAAAATATTGGAAAAAGATGGCGGAAATCGCCCGATGTTGATTTGTGAATATGCACATTCGATGGGAAATAGTACTGGAAACTTCAAAGAATTTTGGGACGTTTTTGAGGAATATCCACAAATGCAAGGTGGATTTATTTGGGATTGGGTTGACCAAGGAATTTATCAAAAAGATAAAGATTTTGGTTATGAATATTACGCTTATGGCGGAGATTTTGGGGACGAACCGAATGACGGAAATTTCTGTGCCAACGGCTTGTTATTTGCGGATAGAACGCCTCAACCTGCGTTGCGAGAAGTGAAACACGTTCAACAATTCTTTGAAATCCTTAATTTTAAAAAATCAAAAAATAAATATTCTTTTCAAATTAAAAATAAATACGATTTTTTAAACCTTGATTTTCTAAATGTTGAATGGGAATTATTGGAAAATGGAAATGTCGTGGAAACGGGTTTTATCAACGATTTGAATATTGAGCCACAACAATCACAAAAGATTTCTTTTGAACCAACAACGGATTTTAAAGCGGAAGCGGAATATTTTATTCGTTTGAAATTGGTAACGAATGAAGATTTGAGTTGGTGTGAGAATGGCTTTGAAGTGGGTTTTGAGGAGTTTTTGGTGAAGGAGAGAGTAGTTGAGTTGAAGGTATCTGAGATTGTAAATAAACTGCCATATCATAATCATAGTTCAAGCATTTCAAGTGATGACGATTTCAAGAATTTAGATACGTTATTTTGGATGTATAGAGCTATTTCAAAAGAAAAAAGTTATGACGCTGAAACAGGAATTATCTATGATTATAATGCTGAAAACTTTCTTTCTTACATCTTAAACAAAGGATTACAATTTGATTATAATGTAGAATATTACGGAGATTCATCTAAACTCAATTTACCAATAATCTCCAATGAAAGATGGAGTTTATGGCGAGTTTCAACTGATAATGACGAAGGTGGAAACCCAATTCATACAAGCTTAGCTGAACAATGGAGAAATGCTGGTTTTAATAATTTAGAAGTTAGAAATGTAGAATTAGTAGATAGATATTTTAATGAACGTATGGCGATTAAAATCAAAGGAAATCTCCAAAACGAAAATTCCAAATTCAATTTTGAAACAACCTACACACTTTACGGAACTGGCGACATCCACATCAAAAACAAACTTATCCGCCAAAAAACTTTATCGACTTTT
>CAWVWD010000770.1:0-1923 GCA_963933585.1 uncultured Saprospiraceae bacterium | reverse complement strand
CGATTATCAAAGTATACACGAAATAGAAGAATAATGCCAAACCCATTTTTCTTAGTAAAACCCCCAACATAAATGCAAAATTCATATAAGCAAAACTCATTAAAAAAAATCGAGGAACTAAGTCAATATGTTGAAAAACGGTTTCGGAAATCACATAATCTGTATAATAGAATCCAACGCCTAAACCAACGATGCAGTAATAAATTGCCACAGCAAGGCTTGCCGAAAGCATAAAAATATACTTGCCAATGAGATATTCTTGCCGGCTCATTCCTGTAATAAGGTTTTGACGAAGCGTTTTATAAGCGTATTCATTGGTAATTAATAGAACGCCAAGGAATCCTAAAAAGAAAAAAGACATCCAATTCCCAGCATAAGCTAAGGAATCCCAAACTTTCGGGAAAGTATAAAAACTAATTGTATCGCCATTTTCCGTTGGTAAATCAATGTCTTTACCAATTAAGAAACTCAATGGTAACAATATAATATATAAAGCTACTAAAATCTGAAATAGACGATAAGTAGCCAATTTTTTCCATTCTAATTTAAAAAGATGTGTTATCATAATTTGGTGGTTAGTAATTCGTGATTGGTTCTGTAGATGAATAATTTGTAGTTTATCAGTCATTATTCTCAACTCGTAATCTCCAAAAATTCAGCTTCAAGACTTTTCTTTCTCACTACTAAATGTGTCAATGTAATCTTATTTTCAAAGCACAATTGATTGATTTCGCTTGCGGTAATATTTTCATCCGTTGATAAAGTCAAAATATTATTATCTGATGTTATTTTAAAAACCATTTGATGTGCTTGTAATAATCGCATCAGACTTGTATTATCTGCCGCCGCCACTTCTATTTGTTTATCATTGCTAATAATCGAGCCAACCGTTCCTGTCGCTAATAAGTTTCCATTTTTAATAATGGCAACATGAGAACAAATTTTTTCTACTTCATCCAAAATATGACTTGCCATAATAATGGTCTTTCCTTTTTCTGCAATCGTTCGAATCGTTTCCCGAACTTCAGCGATTCCTTGAGGATCAAGTCCATTGGTTGGTTCATCAAAAATCAACACATCAGGATCACCAATTAATGCTGCTGCGATTGCCAAACGCTGTTTCATTCCCAAAGAATACGCCTTGAAAGGAGCGTTTTTTCGATGATATAAATTTACCAATTTCAATAATTCATCATAAGGAACATTTTTCGCTTTCTTTATTAATGCGACAATTTCCAAATTCTGAATCGCATTCATATAAGGATAGAAGTTCGGTGTTTCGAGTAGTGTTCCGATTCGCTTCCGAGCATCACGTTCCGAACATTCGCCATCAAACCACTGATAATTTCCACTTTTTGGATGTATAATTCCGAGAATCATCCCTAAGGTCGTCGTTTTTCCACTTCCATTTGGACCTAACAAACCATAAATTTCACCAGGCTGAATCTCTAAGGATAGATTATTTACGGCAGTAATTACACCGTATTCTTTGGTAAGGTTTTGAATACTCAGAATACTCATTATTCTATATTTTTAGTTTTAAATGGTAATAGTTCACGCAACTTAAGCAATTGCCTATTCAAATGTAATCTTTTTTCAGATAGAATAATCATAATACGCTTGTTGACTCTTTCCGAACGTACCACATAAAAAACTTAAAATTAGTGTTTTATAGTAATCTTTCATGACTTCGACTGTTTGGAACCAGACTTTTCTCTGATAACAATTTTGTACGTTGTTTCTGCAATATCTAGCATCGTTTCCAAACCTTCTACCTTCAATTTTGACGCTTTTAATTGTCGTTTTAACAATTCTAATGCTTCTGATGCTGATAATTTTTTATTAGCATTAGAACACTTTTTGAAAGTTAATTTTAATTGGTTGATTATCGATATACTAAAACTTTAAAATACTTACTAATCG
>CAWVWD010000769.1:0-1934 GCA_963933585.1 uncultured Saprospiraceae bacterium | reverse complement strand
GTCGCTGTGATTCCAATTACGCCCTTTTGCAAAGAGCCATTTGAGGGAAAAATCGTTCGGTTGTGTTTTGCTAAAACGGATGATGTATTGGCGAAAGCCGGAGAAATTTTGAGAGAGATTTAGGAATAATGAAGTGGGTTATTTTGATTAAACGGTGTCGGTTTTTGAAACCGATACCGTTTTTAGTTTACGAATCTATATTGGTAGCTTCCGTGTATTTACCATTAATAAAATGAGGCATTACATCCAAAAACACATGTTTAAAAGTACCCCAAAACCCGCTTGGATGACCGTAATTATACGTTCCTTGTTTTATTCCGCTTGTTAAATATTTGCCATTTGGTTTCAATATCGCTTCATAAGAACCGCCATTATCCAACTCCGATAGAAATTTAAGGTTTGGATTTTTAGTATCGAATTTTAGTGTATCATCAACGTTCGGATAAGGATTTTCTATTGTTTTACTTTCTTCCATAGGCTGATGAAATTTATTCTTAATATGTGGTTGAAGTTCCCAACTTTGTCCGCTTTGATCTTCGTAAAGGTTTGCGTCTACCTTTTTCAAATGACCAATCGGTAATTGATTATGTTTATTTCTATCTAAATGCCAATCTGATTCACCGATAAACCAAACGATTAAAATTAGAACGACTATAATTAGGGTTGCCTTTTTTATCATCTTTCAATGTTGTTTTTGAAGCATTTTTAAATTGTAGGAAGCAGATTTTAAATGCCTTTTTTCCAATATTAAAACTTATGATGACAACTTACCTGTAATTGTCGCTTATCCCAACTATTTGTTGTTTGTCGCATCATGCCGACTTGTACTTTTAAATTATCAGTAATACAGTAACCTACCGCTGCATAAAAACGATTTCTATCGAATATTTGAACGAATTTATTGAAACTAATCTCTCGTTGTCCATTGATAAACAATTCATTATATAATGCGAAATAAATGGTCTTTTTCTCAATAATTTTAGAGTTCAGCGGAACCGTTAAAAATAGGTTATATCGGTAGCGAGTTCTAAAGTCTTGATCTTCGACAAGTCGCTGTTCATATCGGAATCGATGTGTCAAATAAATTCGGTCGGCGACTTTATGCGGCAGTAATGCTTCTTGATAAATACGACTTTCAGAAACCGAACTTGTTCCCGAACCAAATTCACTGGTTGTAATATTTCCATAACCTAAGGTAAATTTTACATTCGCATTTTTGGGTTTATACGTCAAACCTCCTCGAAGTAATAATTGCTCTAAATCACCACCTAAGTTCCAGTTTCGATATTGCACATCGCCTTGTATCCCAAAGCCTTTATCTTTCAAGTCCGCACTAAAAAAGTACATATACCAAGCACCGATTTGATCTTCATTTATTTGTGCGGAAGCCTCCTTTTGAAAGCCAATGGTTGCAAGTAAGATTGTTAACAATGTTAGTTTTCTCATATTGATATTGATTGTTATTATGTGTTTGAATCTTCTTTTTATTAACAATGCAATTTATGAAATCTTTTTTTTAAATTAGAAATGCTTCGCCAAAAATTGGCGAAGCATTTCAGTTGAAAGATAACATGGAACATTAAACAGGAATAATTCGTTAAAGTGATTATTAATATCAGAAGAATCTGTATATTTATTAATACCAAAAAGAAAAAATATACGATATATCAATAAAAAATCAAATTTAATTTATAAATCATTGATAATTAATACTTTATAGATAAAGTTCAACTATTCATATCATTGTTTAAAAATCGAATTCCTAAAAACAAAGGAAATGCTACAGCAGTTTTAGTATTTGCAGGAACACCTGCAGATGATGAAGTTCTTACCATTCAAAATAATATTAATGCAGAATTTTCTAAAATAGAAGGAGATTGGTAATGAGTGATGAAATAGCTTTAGTGCAACTGCTCAAAAGTTATTGATAGTTT
>CAWVWD010000768.1:0-1940 GCA_963933585.1 uncultured Saprospiraceae bacterium | reverse complement strand
CAAGAATGCAAAAGTATTGGAAAGGGCGAGGCGATTGGGTGTTTCAAGTTTTGTATTTGATAGGAGCGAATTTATTGATGAGACTAAATTATTGAAATTTTTAAAAGGCGAAGCAGACTTAATTGTCTTGGCTGGTTTTCTTTGGAAAGTGCCAGACTGCATCGTTGAAGCTTTTCCAAATAAAATAGTTAATATTCACCCCGCATTATTGCCGAAATATGGAGGTAAAGGGATGTATGGAATGAAAGTTCACAATGCCGTTGTTGCTAACAAAGAGCGAGAAACCGGAATTACGATTCATTATGTAAATGAGAATTATGATGAAGGAGCAATTATATTTCAGGCGAAGACAGAAGTTTTAAAAACTGATACTGCAGATGATGTTGCAGGAAAAATCCATGAATTGGAGTATGAACATTTCCCAAAAGTTGTTAAAAAGATAATATTAAAGAATGGCTAAGAAAAAGTTTTATGTAGTTTGGAGTGGTCATAAAACGGGTGTTTTCACTTCGTGGAATGTTTGCAAGAAGCATATTACAAATTTTAAAGGTGCCCAATACAAATCGTTTGTAAACGGTGAAGAAGCCGAAATCGCTTTAAAAGGGAAATATATTGATTATGTAGGAAAGGATCCTAAACGGATAAAAGTAACTCCTGCCGATTTAAAACGAATCGGTGTTCCTATTATATCTTCTCTTTCTGTAGACGCGGCATGTAGCGGCAATCCGGGTAAAATGGAGTATCGTGGTGTTGATACTCAAACTAAGAAACAACTTTTTATTCAAGGTCCATTTAAAAAAGGAACAAATAATATCGGAGAGTTTTTAGCTTTGGTGCACGGATTAGGATTTCTGAAAAAAAATAAATCCGAAATCCCTATTTATTCAGATTCAAGAATAGCCATTGGTTGGCTAAAAAAGGGACAGTGCAGAACGAATTTAAAAATTACGTCAGAGAATAAAGACTTATTTGATTTTATCAAACGCGCTGAAAAATGGTTGAACGAAAACACCTATTCAACAAAAATTCTAAAATGGGAAACCAAAGCATGGGGAGAAATCCCTGCTGATTTTGGGAGGAAATAAAAAGTTAGTTTAACATCATCTGTGCCTTTTTTACAG
This sequence comes from uncultured Saprospiraceae bacterium, assembly GCA_963933585.1. Classification (GTDB taxonomy): domain Bacteria; phylum Bacteroidota; class Bacteroidia; order Chitinophagales; family Saprospiraceae; genus CAWVWD01. The sequence goes on along the minus strand of CAWVWD010000768.1, from coordinate 819 downwards.
ACTCAACTAAAACATCAATTTCTTCAAAAGTGTTATAAAATGAAAAGGACGCTCTAACCGTTCCAGGAATTTTATAAAAATCCATAATAGGCTGTGCACAATGGTGACCTGTTCTAACAGCGACTCCTAACTTATCAACGATGGTTCCGATATCATAGGGATGAATTCCTTGAATATTAAATGAAATTACAGACGTTTTATGAGCAGTGGTTCCGTAAATTCTTAGACCGTCAATAGTCAATAATTTTTCTGTAGCATATTCTAAAAGTTCTTTTTCGCGTTTTTCAATTACGTCAAAACCAATATTATTAGCGTAATCTAAAGCAACTCCAAAAGCGATTACTCCAGAAATATTAGGAGTTCCTGCTTCAAACTTGTGAGGTAAATCAGCGTAAGTGGTTTTCTCGAAAGTGACCTCTTTAATCATTTCTCCACCACCTTGGTACGGAGGTAGTTTAGTAAGCCATTCCTCTTTCCCATATAAGATTCCGACCCCTGTTGGACCATAAATTTTATGCGCAGATGTAACATAAAAGTCGACATCTAATTTTTGAAGATCTGGTTTGATATGCGGACAAGCCTGAGCTCCATCAATTAAAACGGCTGCTCCAATAGCATGGGCTTTTTCAATAATTTCTTCAATAGGATTGATAGTTCCTAAAGCGTTTGAAATATGATTTGTAAAGACTAATTTAGTCTTGTCTGACAATAATTTATCGTATTCGGACATGATTAATTCACCTTCTTCATTCATCGGAATCACCTTTAAAATGGCTCCTGTTTTTTCACAAAGCATTTGCCAAGGAACAATATTAGAAT
>CAWVWD010000767.1:0-1944 GCA_963933585.1 uncultured Saprospiraceae bacterium | reverse complement strand
AAACTATTACAAATAAGCCGTATAATAAATAGAACCCTTCAATAAGTATTGAATAAAAATTGAATAAAAATTAAATAAAAAACTAGTAATCGTCTGATAATCAAACGGAACAAATTTTTTTCAAGAGATTTCGGGACAGGTAAAACCCGTCCCGTTTAATTTTTAATCTACAATAATCTTCTGCGTTTGAATTCCTTCAACCGTTCGCAAGGTTAAAAAGTAAATTCCTTTTGATAATTGACTAACATCAATATTTTGATTATAACTACGATTCACTTTTCCTTCAAAAACAGTTTGAGCGACTTTTCCTGTAATATCCAATAATTGAATGGTCGCCATTATTGGTTTATCAATAATAATCGGTGCAATTACATAATCAGCAGCAGGATTTGGAAATACTTTTGCCATCGCAATACTAACATTTTTCGGCTGTGCTGTACTTACAAATTGGTCAATTCGGAAATTCCAAAAACCTTGTGGTGCTGACATTGGTCGATTTTGGATTTTACCCGAATTTGCTGTTGCTTCGATGTAATAAAATACTTCCGAGCCATCGCTCTGAGTCGGGATGAAACCTTGCCAAGTATCACCAGAAACGAATGACATTGGTGTAGTTTGATATATTTGTGTTGTATCGGTTGTATAATAAATTTTTGCATTAGCAATACCAGAGCGATGCTGAATTAATCCCTCAACTGTGTAATTGGAAGCGACGGCGACGGTATCTCTAATCGGCTGATGTACAATACGTAATGGATTTGTTACCCCAACAGATTTTGTAATACAATGCAATGCCCCTAAATTTTGAATAATCGAATTACAATTGATACCGACGACTTTATAACCGGGTAGATTTTTACGATAAATTTCTAAGGCAGGGAAGTCATAAGTCGGATCATAAATAGGTACTAAAACTAATTTATTAATAAAAACACTATTCGTATACGTTCGATAATCGCCACCTTGATTCGGATAGCGATTCGTACCATCGGGCGGCATTTGTATCCTCACAAACCGAAATGGCGTTCCGAAAGACGATAAATAGTTATTTTTAATGTAATTAATATTCGCTTCAATCTGTGGACCATCGGCCACACCTTGTGGATACTCTCCAATCAAAATCGTTTCTTCATCCAATAATTTCATATGCATATCAATATGATGAATATTATCATACGGCAACGTTTGCATTTTGATATATGGCTCGATTCCCATAAAATGCTTCATTATGGTATCAATTTGAGCTTCCGTTTTCGAGGAAACGCCATAAGGATTTCCAGGTTTATTTTCATCCAAAATTAAACTCGAAGCAAAACCTCGACCCAAACCATCAGACATAAAATTCCCACCGGTATTTACCAAATCCGTTGGCGATTGTGTCGTTGCATATAGATCTAAATTGGTTTTATCTGCAACCCATCTCGGAATTAAATCATCCGCAGGACGAGGACGATTATAAATCCAATCTACCAAAACCAAAGAGTCAACATCATTTAAGTATACAGAATGTTGTCCATAATCTCGAATCCAAATCGAATTATAAGCCTTCTGAATAAAGCTGACATTTTGATTGGTAATATTATAATTCGCTAAATAACTTTTCACCGAAACGGAATCATTACAAATAATAATCACGTCCACTTCTTCCTTCGCATGACGAACAATTTCTCGTAAAATAGCCTGGTACCCTGTCCATGTTATCGTCAAAGCCTGTACTTCCTCCCATTCTGCCATCGTTCGTACCGCACCGTTTGGCGGTGATGTAAAAATAGAGCGAGGATAAGTCGGACGTTCATAGTTCGCTAAAGCAGCAACTTCTGTAGGCGTAAGTTGTATCGGTAATGGTCGCTGTGCAAAAGCGACTATTGATACCAATAAAAAAGAAAATAGGATGTAACTTTTTTTCATAGTCTTGATTTTAATGATTTGATAATTGATAATATA
>CAWVWD010000766.1:0-1948 GCA_963933585.1 uncultured Saprospiraceae bacterium | reverse complement strand
TTTTCAGCACTTCCTAAGTCGCCGAATATATCATCTAAACCTTCTTCTGAACCTCCGGTGTCACCAAAAATATCATCCAAGCTTTCTTCTTTTTGACTTTCGTCAACAGCTATCGTTTTGAATGGATTCTTTTCTGATTTCAATACCATAACATCCACAATCGATTCCGGTTCTTCTTCCTCCCCAAAAAGCTCATTTACTTGCTCCGTTACACTATCTAAATGTATCATTTCGCCTTTCGGTTCAACTCGTGCAAAATAGACATTCGGAAACGCCAGCATAATATGTAAATGCTTAGAAAATGGTAAGTAATTCAAGAAAGTAAAAACCGTCAGAATATGTCCCCACCAACCGATTCTCTCAATCAAAAGAATAGTAGAAGTATCTAAATCGGCCCAAAGTAGTGCGATAAACTGACTAATAGCAAAGTTATCCGTATGATGATACGCAGCATGACCTTTAGCTTGTAACGCCAAATCACCAGAATTCATCATGAAAATAAAAAGAACTAAAGCTATTTCTAAATATAAAATAATATTACCATCCAGCTTTGGCCAACCATTCATTTCAGGTTTATGAAAACGTGGAATTTTCAATAGGTTTCTACGTGCTAAAAACGCAAAGGTCGCCACAAGCGCAAGAACAGAAAGTACTTCAATGAAACTGATTATGAAAGTATAAATACCTCCAAAAAAAGTTCCCTCCACACTATGCCAAATCAAGCGGTGATTCCCCGAAAAACCATCAATAAAAATCTCTAATAATTCGATTTGTGTAATCAAAAAGGCGGCATAAATCGTAAAATGTAATGTTGCCGGAAGCCAACGTTTGAACATTTTCTTTTGACCTAAAGCGATCAAAATCACATTTTTAATACGTTGTCCAACGTTATCAGAAATTTTTTCATCTCGCCCAAGTAAGATGTTTCTCCTAATCTTAGAAGCCTTAAATAGGAAAAAACCTATCGAGCCAATCGTTAGGAGGGCAAATATAATCTGAGCCATGTTTTTTTGTTAGTTCAATAAAATTAATTATTAGCATCTGTCTGAAAGTTATTTCTGAATTTATAAAATGATAAACTTTTTTGAATGGAGAACGTCAATGCAAAAAAGATACATTTCCAAGCCAGAGAATAAAATTTAAACACATTCTTAGAATGACGAATATCGTGAAAAAACCTTAAAAATAGAACTTTAAGGAAAGGAGTTTAATGGTAAAACTATATTAGTTTAAGTAGTTTAAATAGTTTGTACCGTTTTATAGTTTTTGATTGAAGTAGTTTGATGGTTGCCGTAGTTTAAGTATTTTTGTAGTTTTAGACATTCTTGAATTAAATTACTGAAATAATAACAGATAAGCTTTGTGAACCACTAAAACTACAAAACTAAAATGTCATTAATACTCAACAAACAGCAAATTCAGCAAAAGATAAAGCGATTAGCGATACAAATCTTAGAACATAATCACAATGAGGCTGAAGTCTACCTAATAGGAATTAACAATAATGGTTTAGGCTTTGCGAAAATGTTATTGGATGCAATTGATAAAATTGAGTTTGCAAAACCGATTTTTCATTTAACACAAGTGTCCTTGAGCCCTGCGAATCCATTGGGAAAACCGGTAGAAATTAATTTGCCATTAGAACAATTAGAAAACAAAGCCATTATTTTCGTGGATGATGTGGCGAATACAGGACGAACATTGTTTTATGCAATGAAGCCAGTTCTAATTGACGTTGTACCAAAGAAAGTAGAAGTAGCCGTTTTGGTCGATAGAAAACACAAAAATTTTCCAATTTCTATTAATTACGTTGGCTTGTCTTTAGCCACGACTTTGAGTGAAAATATTGATGTTCAAATTCGAGATGTGGAGACAATGGCGGTTTATTTGAATTAAAAAAATTGGATTAAAAAACTAAAAAAAGACCGTCATTCTGACGAAGGTCAGA
>CAWVWD010000765.1:0-1951 GCA_963933585.1 uncultured Saprospiraceae bacterium | reverse complement strand
GGAAGAAAATGAATATGGTGGATTATTCTTAACGGATAAAATGTGGGTAGAAGGTGACTATTATCCGAATATGAATGGACAACATGTTTTCAAATATGCAGTGACGAAATTTCCGGCAGTAATTATGGAAGCTTTGAAAACAAATGGTTATATGCCACAAGATTTGGCAATGTTGATTCCGCATCAAGCGAATTTGAGAATCAGTCAATTCGTACAAAAACGCTTGAAATTACGGGATGACCAAGTATTTAATAATATCCAAAAATACGGAAATACAACGGCTGCTTCTATTCCAATCGCTCTTTCGGAAGCGTGGGAAGAAGGCAAAATTAAACGTGGCGATTTGGTTTGTTTGGCTGCTTTTGGTAGCGGATTTACTTGGGCGTCGGCTTTGATGAAATGGTAGATGGATTTCCGAGTTAGGAGTTACGGATTGCGAGTTTTTCGCACAGGACGTTATCGTTTTGGTGTAGAAATGCTTTATAACTTTTTTAACTCTGTGGTGAAATAGTATGTTGAAAAGGTAGCAAACCATGATGTTTTGCTACCTCTTTTTTTTTGCTAAAAATCAATTCCCGAACGAATAAATAAACCGTTGGTTTCCCCTCTATCCGAATATTCATAACCGAATTCTAACAAAATATTTCGTTGTTCATTAATTGGGCGAACAATCGAAAATCCTACATTTAGTAAAATATCATTCACTAAAGTGTAATTATTATTTTTAAAGTTAGACGTCAGAATAGCAGGTTCGTTAAAGCTAAAACCATTGAATTGACTATTTAAAGCGAATTGTGGTGTAATACCTGTGAGTAGTGAAAATTGATTTTTGCCTAATTCCGCAAACTGAAATTGAAGCGATAAAGGCGTTTCCAAACACCATTGTTTCACTTCTCGAATCACAAAATAATGTGCTTCTGAACCTTTGAAAAAGTCAATAAAAAGGGTTTCATTATCTGAAATATTATCCTTTTGATAATGACTGAAATTTAAAAATCCACCCAAATTTAGACTTAATCGAGGCGTGAGGTTATAGTTCAAACGTGTTCCGATTCCTAAATCATATTTTATGTTGAAATCATCGGGTTGTTGCAAAAATCGAGATTGAAGTACGATTTCTGTATGCGAGAATTTTGAGTCTTGAGCTACTAATATTGTAGTCAAAAAACTTAGGAGCAGGAATAATGTTAGTTTTTTCATATTGTGTTTATTGGATAAGTATAATCGCAAGAATAGTCATTAGGTGAGTTCTTTTTTATTCACCAAGCCTTAATATATTTTCAGAAAATCTAAATACATTTAACGGATGATTACGGTACGATTCAATTCCGTTGAAATAAAGTATAAACATACGCTCGAGTATTTCCCGAAGGCATCGTATAAGTATAATCAAACGCTTCTATCAGCTTAAACGCTGCTCCTAATCTGTCTTGAATCATCTGTTCGTTATATCTAAAAACGGGAAGCCCGCTACATTTTGTTGCTCCATTTAGATTAAAAGTAGCAATGATGACGAAGCCATTTCTCTTAATAAGTTGCTTGATAAGGTTGAAATAAGTTGTTTGATCTTTTTCTTCATTGAAAAAATGCAATACGGCTCTATCGTGCCACAAATCAATTTTTTCCAATTGATTTAATTGTGTCGGGTTGGTTAAATCATCGACAACCCAAGTTATATTATGACCATCATTTCCCAATCTGTTTTTTAATTTATCTAAAGCTACCGAACTTAAATCATTCACAATAAGATTGCTGAAACCTTGTGTTACTAATAAGTCAACAAGCGTTGTTGCTCCTACTCCGACATTTAATATGGCCGCACTTTTTTCTAAATTACATTTTTCGATTAATTCTAACGACGGCTTAGGGTGGGCTTCATACCATCCAAGAGTTGTGGTTTCTTTGTGGTAAGCATTATTCCAATGTGCTGATAAATCTTTATTTTCTATTT
>CAWVWD010000764.1:0-1957 GCA_963933585.1 uncultured Saprospiraceae bacterium | reverse complement strand
ATTTTGCAGACCATCCAAACCAAGAAAACTTAGAACTAATTCTTCGAGATATTTATGAAATGAAGCCGGATGAATTGGGCGAGTTTGACTTAATCATCATGCGTGATGTGATAGAACATATTCACAATCAAGAAAAATTCATGGCTTATGTCAAGCAATTTTTGAAACCTAAAGGTATTTTTTTCTTAGGTTTCCCGCCTTGGCAAATGCCTTTCGGTGGACATCAGCAAATCGCAAAACATAAGTATTTATCCAAGTTACCATTCTATCACTTATTACCAATGTCGATTTATAATTCTATTTTGAAAGCGGCCGGTGAAGGGGATAAAGTACGGAATGAGTTATTGGAAATAAAAGAAACTGGAATTAGTATCGAACGCTTCCGACGGATTCTGAAAGTGGAAAATTATACGGTAAATAAGGAAGTCATGTACTTATTTAATCCAAATTATGATATTAAATTCGGACTTCAACCAAGGGAACAATTCGGACTTTTTAAAGCAATTCCATATTTCCGAAATTTTGCGACAACTTGTTGTTTTTACTTGATTTCGAGGTAGTTAAGTTTCGGGTTTTATCGTTTTGGCGTGATGCTCCTATGTGATTCCTCCCAGTTTTATCCTGGTTTTTCTTCGGGACAAATTTCGATGATGACGCAGATTTTTAGAAAGGGTTTTATGCTTAAGCATAAAACCCTTTTAATTTTTTGTCGGTGAATTTCGGCGGCGTCGGTTGCCTGTCCTAATACCTCGTGGATTTCAAACACACAAAAGCGTCACGCCAAAACTCGAAATCCAATTACCCTTTCATTTCCAATAGAGCTTCAAAAATCTTCCCGTCAGAAATTGCTGCACCATTTTCGAGCATATCGAAAATCTCTTTTTTCGGATTATTGTCTTTATAAGCTTTTTCGGCACTGTACATTTGTACACTTCCTGCTGGTGCAGATTTCATATACGCCAACATATCTTCGAGCGGTTGACTTTGAGTCAAGTCAATATCTGAGGTACCATTTATCTTCAAACCTAAGAGTTCAATTTTATCCTCCAAACATTTAAATGTTTTAATATCTCCGGGCGAACGATGTTCGATATATTTCACATTTTCCAAAACCTTCTCAAATACAACATCGCTGAATATTTGAATTAAACCTTCCGCCTGTGGTGCATCTTCAGCTTTTATTTTTATCCAGTCATCAGCAGTTACGCCATTTGACACCAAAAAACGAACAAATTCATTTTCCATATCTTCCAACTCTTGTATTGTTAATCTACGGTATTTCATTTCGAATTATATATTATGAATTGTTAATTATAAACTATGAATTATTGACACTCTAAAGTCGCATAGACCACTTTTATGAATTACAAAATTATCCATTCTTATTAAGAATACGAAAAGGCGATAGCGGAATTTTGATTTTGGTTGAAATAATATCAAAATTTATAACTTTTTTATCTAATATTATATTGAATATTGGTTTGATTAGACGATTCGAAAATGAAAGTCAGATTGCGTTTGTACGTTGTCATGAATTGGTTCATTATATGGAAAATCATTCGAACCTTGCGATTGAGAAACAAATAGAAATGATTCATTCCAAAAAAACGAAAATCTGAGATACGGCAGATTAAAAGGAATGAATATAATCAAAATGCAAAGTTAAATATATTGCTAGTCATTGAAGATTTCTATATTTTTGAGTTTAGTGCTAATTTCGATTTAAACGATGTTAAAATTTTTGAGAAAAGAAAGTCTAATGTTATGCTACCGTCAGGTGCTACATTTATGTCTCCTTCGATAATTGCGAATTATATGATGTTTTACGGTTCTTTTGATTTTAGTTTTTTACAAAAAAGTACCGAAGGCGATGTTTTCCACATTGGTTATCAAGATTATAATAAGGGCAAACGCACCAAATTATTTCGTTTTACGAATTAATTTAATTTATTATTTT
>CAWVWD010000763.1:0-1957 GCA_963933585.1 uncultured Saprospiraceae bacterium | reverse complement strand
AAGGAATTGAAACAAAAAAAAGGTACTGAATTTTATAGTGTAAATAAGTTTGACGGCAGTAAGTTATTGATTATTCAGAAAGGCGAACAGCTCGTTTTTTATGAAATAAATAAAAATAATTATGGTGAAAATTGGTTTATTCGGACTTGGGATAATATCATAGGTTGGCAACTTTGGTATGCGCCGTGGTATTCGATTGGTAGTGCTTGGAATCGATTGACGTATCGATTAAAACCTTATCCTCGAACAACTTATGGTTATATTACAACGAATAAACCGAAGTATTTGCCGCAAGATACAGTTAAAATAAAAGCCTATTTGACGAATAATGACGGACGACCGTACCATTCAGAATTGATTTTAAAAATTACAGATTATAGGAATTTCCAATTTTCAAAAATAATTGAACCAACGACAAAAGGAAGTTATATTTTTGAGTTTCCGTTAGGCGATTCCCTGCAATTAGATAGACAATATCAAGTTGAGTTTTGGAAAGGAAAGAAGAAACTAATGCAAACGTATTTCAATTACGAAGACTATCAATTAGACGAAATTTCATATACTTTACGGTCGGATAAAAAAGGTTTTAAACGCTACGAACCGATTCTTTTATACGCCGAAGGAAAGGATAAAAATGGTCAAAATGTAATGGATGGCGACGTGGAAATTACAGCGATGGTTTCTAACATTCGAGGATTTTATGATAAAATAGTCCTTGTTCCTGATACGCTTTTTCATTATAAAGGGGCGTTAGAACTCGGTGGAGAAATGCGTTTTTTATTGCCAAAAGAAACTATTCCAAATATAGATTTTAGCGTTTTCACAAAAGCTGTTTTTACGAATTCAAACGGAGAATTACACGAAGAAACGCTAAACTTTGATATTATTTCAGATTCAACTTTGATTGATTTACGATTGGACGGCGATACGCTTTTGGTCGATTATCGGGTCAATGGAAAATCTGTTTCTATAATTGGTAAACTAAGTTTCGGTTTAATATCATCGAAGTTTACTGTTGAAAAAACAGTACAATTACCTTATAAAGAAGTCCTAAATCCTGTCTTCGAGTTCGTGAGTGCTTCTGCAAATAGCAATAGTAATACTTTGAATTTCAGCGGTTATGAAAATGATTTTTTGAAAAAACCGATTTTTGATTTAGTACAAACTGGTGATTCTATTTTTGTTTTCGCATATAATCCGAGTGGTTTGGAAGTCAACTATAAAGTCTATCGAATTAATCGAAAAATTAAGAACGGAAGCAGTAATGAAAAGATGATTACTTGGAAGGCTAAGACTCGTAAAAAAACATCGTATCGTATTGATTATGAATATATTATCAATGGAACGGGTCGCCAAAGTTCGCAGAATTTTAATTATGCCGAAAACCAATTAACGATTGAGATTGACCAACCAAATATTGTACAACCTGGCGAAACAATTGATATAAAAGTCAAGGTGAAAACATCGAAAAATAAGAATGCAAAAAATGTGAATTTAGTTGCAGGAGCTGTAAATACACAGTTTGGCGATATTCATAATTGGAAATATAAGGTGCCGTTTATTGGTGAAACGAGTAAGTCAAAACCGACACCTTATAGTGATAATTACAATAATTCTTCATACCAAGTTTTGCCTTTCAAATTTCATAATCGTGTAGATATAATTTCTGAAAATTATCGAAAGTCTTTTGATTTAGACCGTTTTATTTTTTATAAATTATTGTTCGCAGATAACGGTTCTTACCAAGAAAGTTGGAATATCGAAAGTGATTCTACACGCGCTCAATTTGCTCCGTTTGTGGTTAAAAGTAGTCGTCTGCAGCCAATTTATTTGATTTATGCAAATCGTCAATTAGTGCATTATTACGATACGAAAACGGATTATAGTTTTAAAGGTCGAATTGGTTATAATCAAATTACGATTCGTGGTTTAGACTTTGAATTGAGGATTGATAGCG
>CAWVWD010000762.1:0-1957 GCA_963933585.1 uncultured Saprospiraceae bacterium | reverse complement strand
TTAGTTGGTTTGTAAAAAGCTCAGCGGGATGATTCTGAGCGTCACTATTTTTTTGCGATTGTCTTATCAAAAATTACTTATGTTTTGAATATATCTCAAGATTTGAAACGCATCTACTTAATCAATTAAAATATTTCTGACTTTATGCGACTATTAATAAGGAAGTTCCGAAATTCGCAGCCTAAGAATTTACCAATAGTTAAACTAAATTAATGAGAACAACACCTTTCACTGATACAGAAGCTCACGAAGCAACGCAGGCGATTTTCGAAGATAAAGCCTTAGTCGCAGGAATGAAGCAATTTTTGCCGAACGAATTATCTGAATATTTATTAAAAGCAAAGAATGAAGTTCATTCTATATATGATTTCCAATCTAAGTTGACGTATCCGTTATTAATGGGAATTCAACAAATGAGTATTACGGAACGGACAACTTCCGGCCTCGAAAATATTAGTAAAACGGACAAGCATTTATATATTTCTAATCATCGAGATATTGTACTGGATCCTTGTTTATTGAATACTGTGTTTTATGAAAATAAGATAGAAACCTGTGAGGTAGCGATTGGAAGTAATTTGGCAAAGTATAAAACAACGGATTATATTTTCAAAATGAATCGTAGTTTTATCGTTCACAGAGAAGGAAATCCGAGAGAATTATACCAACATTCTTTGAATCTTTCCAATTATATTTTTGGTTTAGTCACTAATAATAAAGCATCGGTTTGGATTGCTCAAAGAGAAGGACGAGCAAAGGATGGTGACGATAGAACGCAACAAGGCCTAGTTAAAATGCTGACAATGAGTCAACAAGATGATGCAGTTGGACATTTTAAAGCATTAAACATTATTCCGGTTTCAATAACTTATGAGTTTGATCCTTGTGATTTACTGAAAACGGTAGAGCATATTGATAAAATTTATAATCCTGATTTCAAAAAGACTTTTAAGCAAGACGTTCAAAATATGTTATTGGGAATGGAAGGTCAAAAAGGTCGTGTGAATTTTCATTTCGGGAAGCCATTGGATAAGGAATTGGATATTCTTGCGACGATTAAGAATAAGAGAAAACAGTTGGCAGCCGTTGTGGAGTTAATTGATAAAGCGATTCATCGTAATTTTAGATTACATGAAATCAATTATATTGCGCATGATTTATTGAAAAATTCAGCAGAATATTCAACCGAGTATACAACGGAGGATTACGAAAAATATGAAACGATTTTTAATGAAAAGTTAGGAACGATTATAGAAAAAGACCAAGAAGTGGCTCGCAATTATTTATTAGGAATCTATGCGAATCCTGTAATAAATGCGCAAACCGCCGCACACTTTTAAACTTATATATCTTTTATACTAAAATACCTTTATACCTTCAAAAATGACGAACGATAATTCTACAAGTTTAAATAAATTCATCAGTAGTACTGGACTATGTTCCCGAAGAGAGGCGGATACATGGATTGATACTGGACGAGTAAAAATCAATGGTAAAATTGCTCAAAAAGGTAATAGAGTAGAGGAGGAGGACAAAATTTTTATTGACGGAAAGTTATTGAAAGCAAAACCCAAATTGATTTATATTGCTTTGAATAAACCGTATGGAATCACGAGTACAACGGACTTAAAAGATAGCACAAATATTATTGAATTTGTCAATCATCCCAATCGAGTTTTCCCAATTGGTCGTTTAGATAAACCGTCTACTGGTTTGATTCTATTGACGAACGATGGCGATATTGTCAATAAAATATTACGTGCGGAAAATAATCACGAGAAAGAATATATCGTATCAGTGAATAAGCCGTTGACGAAAACTTTTCTTCGGAAAATGCAAAAGGGCGTTCCGATATTGGATACGGTTACGAAACGATGTAAAACGAAACAAATTAGCGAAGCGACTTTCAAAATCGTTTTGACACAAGGTTTAAATCGTCAAATTCGTAGAATGTGTG
>CAWVWD010000761.1:0-1960 GCA_963933585.1 uncultured Saprospiraceae bacterium | reverse complement strand
ATGCTTTAAATCAACAAGTTCAATCTATTCAATCCTATCAGTTTTTCATTCCTTATATTCAAAAACACGAAATGGAAACGTTGCTTTTTGCAAATCCAGAAGAAGGTTTTGATTTGGAAAGTGAAGCGATTAAAAATGATGTTTTGGAAGTTTGTAAAGTATTTTCAAATATTGAAGACATTAATAATTCCTACGAAACTGCACCGTCAAAACGATTAGAAAAAATCTATACCGACAATAATAGTAGATATCAAAAAGGGGCTGATGCGGTTGATATTGCGGAATTAACAGGAATTGAAATCATGTTAGCAAAAAGTCCTCGATTTAAAAATTGGATAGAAAATTTGATTGAAACGGTTCGTAATTCTTAAAATCAAAAACCTACCGCAGCCCATTCACATCATACTTCGACACAAAACTCCAAATCAACTGATTCGTATTCGCACCTTGGTAATTAATATCAAACCAAACGTGATTACCACCGATGATTTTATAATGTTCGACCGAAACGCTGCTATCGCCATTCCTATAAGCATAATGTTCGATAGTTGTTCTATTGTCATTTACGGTATTTATAATTGGTGTGGTGTCTGTGTGATTAAAGGTTGTCCAATGATTAATCGCTATTTCGACAGCGTTGTAACTTGCATTTCCATCGTACGGTAAAATATCATCATTTGTACCATGAATATTTATCAAAGCCGTTGGATGTGAAGTCGTACAATCGGTATCTAACATTGTTCCAGAAACGGAACCGATGGCAGCGATTAAATCACCTTTGTGGCAAGCAAGCCCATAAGAAAGCATCGCACCGTTGGAGTAGCCACAAGCATATACTCGCTCCAAATCAATATTATAATTCATCGATAATTCATCAATCAATGCTTCAATGAAACCAAAATCATCTACTGTACTTTTATTATCTGCACTCGGCAAACTTGCATTCCAATATGGATTCCCATCCAAACAAGTACCTTGAGGATAAACCAAAATGAAGTTTTCGGAATCCGCCAAAGTTCGCATATCTGCATTATTCATATGATTACTCGCAGTTCCTCCATATCCATGAAAATTAAGCATGACTGGAACGCTTACCGTTCCATCATACGAACTCGGAACGTGTAAAATATATTCCCTCGGTTCATTATTGTGCATTAGCGTTTCCGCATTAATATTCTCTGGACAACTTGTTGTACGTTCGCCATCTTTATTACAGTTCGCCAATAATGTACTTAAGAATAGTAGTATTAAAGTCTTTTTTATCATTTGTATAAAGTCTTTTTTTTGTTTGGTTCTTTGACAGGTTTCGTGGTGAAATGAAAATCAGAATTAGCTTATATTTTCTTGCGGAGGTGTCAATATGCGCATGTTTGTGGGAACATCAACATATCAACACATCAACAAAAAATATTCAATAAGGACAAAAAATTAACTTCCATGGGATTTGTTAAGGAGTCTTTTTTGCTAACACTTAAGCTGGGCATTTGTACCTTTATTTTACGCCCTAAATTTCAGCGCTTAAATGTTACTCTATACCTTCCCCGTCCTTAATTTTCAATTTATCAGTGGAACACCATTTTTTTAACTTGATCATTTCCGTTTTAGTAGCGATTGTTTTAATGGTTTTGTCCTTCACTTTTACTTGAATTGGATAAACTAAAGTTGGCTTTATCGTAGCATCTTGATTGGTATTGTACCAAGATTTCATGCTTATTTCAAATGCGTCCTTGTCCGCATACGTTACCAGCGAACCATTAGGCATTGTGTACGAAATTGGATAAATGATATCGAAGCATTGGTCTTTAGTACCATCGCACCATTTTTTTAGTTTAATCATTGCTGGTTCATTAGCGATAGTTTTGGTTGTTCCATCACTGAAAGTCACTTCAACTGGATAAGCTAATACTGGTTTTGCAGTCGTACTTGAGTTCGCTGTGTACCAATTTTTTAGGCCATTATT
>CAWVWD010000760.1:0-1966 GCA_963933585.1 uncultured Saprospiraceae bacterium | reverse complement strand
TGGTTAGTTTGTAAATGAGCACCGCCTAGAATATAATAAACATGGCCAAAAGCTTCTGAAACATCTTTTTTACTTTTTAAATTAATGGCTTCAAAACAAGTTTTCTTAGCAGCATCGTAATCTTTCAAACCATTTTGAGCGATCATTATCCCAAATAAAGCGAAGAGTTCCGCCAAAGGATCTTTATCGCGTTTAGCATTTTTTCTGGTTTCGAACTGTAGGGTTAAAATATTTTCATAATCTTTTAATTCTTCAAAAATTGCACCCAGATTATAATTCAGGTTTTCGACACTTTCACCATGCTGTAGAAAGATTTTTTTTGACTGTTGTAAATATTGAAGTTGTTTGAGTATATTGGCTTGTTCTCCATAATAATTGGAGTAATTAAAATAATATTCGCCCATCAAAAGGCTCGTGGTGTCATCTCCAATTACTCCTCGCATTTGTTGCAAGTAAATCAAACCTCTTTCGATATTCCCAACCCGAATTAATGTAGAAAAACGACTGGAGTAAAGTTTTCCTTTTAGTTCTTTTTGCGTAGTATATTTTAGGGCTTTTTCAAACAGTGAATCTGCTTTTTGATACGCTCCTTTTGATAATTTAGCTCGTCCTGAAAGGTGGTAAGCTTTAGCGATAAGTTCCTTATCCTGTAGTGAATTTGAAATCTGTAAGGCTTCATCGATGTATCGATCAGCATTTTTCCATTGTCGCTGCCGAGTATATATTTTGGCTAATTCAAAATCTAAATCATACTTTTCAATATCACCCTTTTCTCTGGCATGAAGACTCAAAAGACTATCTATCTTTTGGGAATAGCTTATTTGAATACCTATTAACAAACAAATAAGCGTATTTATAATCTTGGAAAATTGCATATTTTCTTTGGATTTTTTTATTACTGTTGGCGATTACAATATACTATAATCTACTACAAATACCTATTATTTTTAATATAATAAGAAGTGTAACCCGGAATTATCATTTTTCTAAATTATTATTTTGTGCTCATTACAAATAATAATCTGGTTCATACGACTATACATTTACCGCTAAGAACGCAAAGACGCCAAGAAAATTTATCATAAAATCAGGCTATACCTTAGCGTCTTTACTGTAGTTTTTATATTTTGTATAGTAGTATGAATCTTGCTATAAGCTTATCATCTAAAAGTCAAATATATTAAATAAGTTTATATATTAAAAAATAAGTTTTGATTTTAACTAATCCTATTTATTTTTTTAAAAAAAAGTCATCAAAACGGTAAAGTTGCGGTTTAAAAGTCAAGAATTAACATTCGGTGGTTTACTATTCTTTATAACCAATTTCTCCTTTTCGTCAACCAAATCATTATAATTGTAATCACAATCATCAAAACCCAAGCACTAAAATAACCATATTCCCAATGTAATTCAGGCATATTATCGAAGTTCATTCCGTAAACACCAGCGATAAAAGTCAATGGAATGAAAATCGTAGAAACGATGGTCAATAACTGCATCACACCATTTGTTCTATTGGATAAATTAAGATGATGCAAATCCATTAAGTTATTGGTTAACTCCCGAAAATCTTTGAATTGTTCCAAAATTTGTAATAAACGCTCGTGAACATCTTTGAAATATCGCTGTGTAACCGAATCAATAATACCCGATTCTTCTCGAGCTAATTTCCTAACAACTTCTTCCATTGGAAAAATAATTTTCCGAATATTAATCAATTGCTTCTTGAGGTTTAAAATATCTTCTACCGAATCATAATGATGTGCTTCTTTTATCAATTGATTTTCAATCTTTTGGATTTTGTCTTCAAAAAAAGTAACAATATTTCCTAATTCATCATCCATCGCATCCATCAAACGATATAATAAATAATCTGCTCCACGTTTCCGAACTCGACCTTTATCCATCAAAATCCGCTCTCGAACGTCATCGAATACATCACCAGGATTTTCCTGAAACGAAATCA
>CAWVWD010000759.1:0-1984 GCA_963933585.1 uncultured Saprospiraceae bacterium | reverse complement strand
CGCAAAACTCAATTCAGAAAGCGTTTCGTAACCAGCTTTTTTAGCAACACTTTTCGGTGGTAAATCCTCTGGAATTTGGACACAAATAAATTTCATGTTTTTATTTTGTGTTTCATTAATATTCAAAACAGCGTGTGCAGTCGTACTTGAACCTGCGAAAAAATCTAAAATCAAATCTTCATCATCACAAACCATTGATATTAAGTGTGTTAATAAAGGTACAGATTTTGGAAATGAAAAAACGGCTTCCCCGAATAAATCTCGAATATCCTTTGTGCCTTCACCATTCAGAAACTGAAAATAAGCCCGATATGGCAATTCTCGCTTTCGCTGATTTCCTTTATTATCCACGAATTGATATTGCTTAATATAGACTTTCCAACCTTTTGGACGTTTTTTGAAAACGATAAAATCATTTTCGGGTAATTTTCCCCATTCTACTTTATCTTTATTCCAACGCCATGTATTCGGTTCGCCATGTTTTCCGCCAGAATAAATTATCGTTCCGTCAGGCGTTTCCAACGGATAATCCATCGAAGCAGAATAGGTTCCTTTATAATCTAAATCTCGTAAATAATAACGTCCTCGCTCCGCTACAAACGCATCCGAATGTCGATATTTTTTATCATTTTCAGTATCAACCGTTTGCTTTTTAGCAACTAACTTTTCCTTATTTTTAGCATAATAAACCACGTAATCATATTCAATCGCAACGTGTCCACTATCGTGCCCACTTCCGACTTTACATTGACGAACCATTGTCGCTACAAAATTCTGTGCACCAAAAATTTCGTCCATTATCAATTTCAAATGATACAATTCATTGTCATCAATTGAAATAAAAATCGCTCCATCTTCTCGTAATAAATTCCTCGCCAAGGTCAAACGAGCATACATCATCGACAGCCAATTCGCGTGAAAACGCTCATTTTCTCTATCGTTTTCGTGCCAATCTGCTTTGCTTTTTACGAAATTATCGGAATACACAAAATTATCATTTCCAGTATTATAAGGCGGATCAATGTAGATTAGCTTCACGGCTTCTTGATGCGTCTTTTGCAAATGTCGCAACACCTCCAAATTTTCGCCTTCTATGAATTGATTTTCAGTAGATTGTGAATTGATACTTTTAGATTCCTCATGAATTAATTCCGTCGTTGGAACTTGTTCTATATCCCGAAAAACAGTTTCTTTTCCTAACCAATGCAAACCGAAATTAGCTTCCGCTTCCACCTTACTTTCTCCTAATATTTGTTGTAATTTAGAAAAGTCAATTTGATTATTAATAACAATTTCTGGAAACAGTTTTTTGAGTTGTTCGAGTCGGTTTTGGTTAGTCATATTATTGAATAAGTATTTTGAATGCGGATATTTTAAAACTGAATTTGTAAAATTAATAATAATTTCAAAGTATGTTCAAATTTTATCCCTTGTATTGAAAAAGATACTTCCTGCAAACTTTAAAGATACTTTTATAAGGTTCCATTTATTTGTGATATATTTACATACCGAACGGTCGGTTTTGTAAATTATCAAAAAAAATGAAAAAAGTATTAATAGCAGGAGCAACAGGATATTTAGGTCAAAATCTTGTTAAAGAATTAAAAAAAAGAGGTTTTTGGGTTCGAATTTTGATTCGTAAAGAAAGTCAAAAAGCGATATTTGAGGATGTTGATGATTATTTTATTGGTCAAATTACCGATGCTGAAACACTTAAAGATGTAGCGAAAGATATTGATTTGGTTTTCACAACGGTTGGTATTACTCGCCAAAAAGATGGACTGACCTATATGGATGTTGATTATCAAGGAAATGCAAACTTGCTGGAAGAAGCTAAAAAATCTAAGGTAGAATCATTCCTATACGTTTCGGCGATAAATGGCGATAAACTCAGACATTTGAAGATTTTTGAAGCAAAAGAGCGCTTTGTGGATGAATTAAAGGTTTCGGGTTTAAATTACACGATTATACGTCCGAATGGTTT